>SHLU01000044.1 GCA_004282995.1 Sphingomonadaceae bacterium | reverse complement strand
CTCGAATACAAGCGAGGCCAGGATGCCGAAGGTGGTTAGAATGGCGACCAGCGATGCCATCAGCAATACCGCCATGATCAGCTTTTCTACCCTCGAACGGGCGCGGAAATCAGGCTTGAGCCTGGTGTAGGCCCACACACCGCAGATCAAGGCAATGGAAAGGCCGAGCCCGAAACCGATCCAGTTATAGAAGTTCATTGCCTCGCGGAACGGAGCGACGAGGGGCCGCGCATTGGGATTGAAAACTGTGCTTGCAGACCCGTTCGCTACCGCTCGGGCCTCGGACAGCAAGGTATCGCGCACGAATGAAAAGGCCGGCAGCTGGCTGGCTTCCGGACTCGCTAGAACCGATTGCATGACCAGTGTTGGAGCTAGCGCGCTCCACGCGATGGCAAACAACAGTAGCGGTACCGCGACCCACAGCGCGACATACCAGGCGTGGTAGATCGGTCGTGCCGATATGATGGCTGCATCCGCCTTGCGAACAAAGGTCCATGCCCGTGCCCTTCCGGCCAGCCAGCCAATCAGGCCAAGACCGAGGGCTAACAATATCAAGAAGGCAGGCGACATGACCTAACGGCGATCCCGGATCTCGTTCAGCAGGGAATGCGTACGGCGACGGGGCAACACATCTGCAAGCCGCAGCCAGTTGCACGCATTACTAACGGTCTCGGGCAATGATGCCGATTTATGGCAGATTGATGACAGCGGCTGCCCGATCGGGGTTGAAAGGCTCATCCGCCACCCTCCGCGCTATCGTTGGCGGTTGCGCGAGACGCCTTGGAATCCTGCTCATCGAGAGGAGGAAAGCGCACGGAAATCGTGGTGCCCTGGCCCAACTCGCTGGCGATATCGAGCCGTCCGCGATGGCGCTGGACGATATGCTTGACGATCGCCAGGCCCAGGCCCGTTCCGCCTGTAGCGAGGCTGCGTCCAGGATCGGTGCGATAAAAGCGACGGGTCAAATGGGGCACATGCTCAGGGGCAATGCCATCGCCGCGATCGATGACATTGAGGTGGGCATCGCCGTTCCTGGCGCGAAACAGTCGCACGGTCACATCGCTTTCGTCACCGCCATAATTGAAAGCATTATCAACCAGATTGCGGACCAGTTGTTCGAGCTGTTGCCGGTCGCCGGCGATCTCGAACTCGCCCTCGATTTGCAAGTCCAGCCGGCCTTCGCGCCCGCTGTGCATGGCAGCATCGCGCGCTGCGCGGTCGACCAGGCTATGTAGTTCCACCCGCGTCTGCGGACGTTCATGCTTTTCCGCTTCGATGCGCGAGAGTGACATGAGGTCGCTGACCAATGCCTGCAGCCGCCGTGCTTCGCGGTGGATAGTGTCAAGAAATTTGCGTGCGGTCGCAGTGTCGAGGCCGGCCGGATCTTCGCTAAGAGTTTCGACATAGCCGATGATCGATGCCAGCGGAGTGCGCAACTCGTGACTGGCATTGGCGACAAAGTCAGTGTGCGCCCGACTGATATCGGCTTCTGCGGTCTTGTTGATCAGCTCGATCACTGCGAGCTTTTCATCCATCTGGTAACGGCTGATGCGCCAAATGTCTTTCGGTCTGACCAGCCCCGTCACAATGGCATCGCCGGGTGTGCTGCGATCCATCATGGCAATCGCCTCGGGATGGCGAAAAGCCATCCGCACATCCTGCTCGATAATATAGTTTCCCAGAACCTCGCGGGCGGCACGGTTGGCGATAATGATGCGATTGCGCTGGGTGATCACCAGTGGCGTACCCGAATGCTCGATGATCTCGGCCATGCCTTCCCGCGAGAACGGTGTTTTGGCAGGTTTCTGCGGCAGAGCCTCATCGCGCGGAAGCACGAGCCAGAGAGATCCGATCCAGACCAGCAGCAGCAGCAGCGCCAGCCCGGTGTTGAGACCGGCTGCCGACAGCACGGCAGTCGTGCCCAGTGCGAGCAGTATCCCAGGCCAAGGGAAGGTGGTCTCCGCGTTCATGGCAGTCGCCATAATAGTGATACGCGGGAGCTGCTAGCCGGGGGGTGAATAAAGTCGGGCATGCCTGCATAATCGCAGGTCAACCAGACATTGATAATGTGGAAATGCGCCTCCGGGGTGGTGACCCCTACGGGAATCGAACCCGTGTTTCAGCCGTGAAAGGGCCGCGTCCTAACCGCTAGACGAAGGGGCCATTTGGTCCCGTCCCGGAGGCGAGCCGCGCATCTAGGGACGTGAATTGAAACGGTCAAGCCCAGAAAGGGCGTGACGCCGCTCTTTTTGTTCAGTCGGCCCAGGCAGCATCCTCGAGGTGGAGCTCGGCAGCGGGACGGTTGCCCCAGTCATCTATCTTCGCACGACCCGCGAGCCACAGGCGCCGCCCCCGAGCACCGTGCAATATGGCCTGGCCCCACTCGGTATTTGCAGCGCGGAAGGCGATGGCCTTCAGCGTGCCGCCATCGGGCGAACCCGCGATCAGCCGCAAGTGATCGGTGCCAACGATATCTGCTTTTATGACGTGTACCGGGCCAACAGCTACGCGTGGCCCCGGCCAACCGATGCCATAGGGTCCGGCAAGATCGAGCGAATTCACGAGGTCGGGGGTGAGACCGGAAGGTCCCACGGCGAGATCGAGCGTCACCGCCTGTTCGGCCACTGCCCGGCTAACAGGTCCGGCGAGGCGTTCCTCGAGCCAATCGCTGAACTGTTCCAGCCGGTCGCCATCGATGGTCAGGCCAGCGGCCATTGCGTGTCCACCGCCAGCCACCAGCAGGCCATTTTCGCGCGCAGCGATGATTGCGGCCCCCAGGTCGACGCCTGCAATCGAACGGCCTGAACCCTTGCCTTCACCCGATTCCCCATCGATTGCGATGACGATCGAAGGCTTACCCGTCTTCTCCTTGATACGACCGGCCACGATACCAATCACGCCCGGGTGCCAGCCATGTCCGGCCACCAGATGAACAGCGCGATTGTGCTGGCCGGCCAACTGCTCTTCGGCAGCTTGTTGGACGTCGGCCTCTATGGCCCGTCGCTCTTCGTTCAACGCGGAAAGTTGCGCCGCGATTGCTTGGGCTTCCTCAGCATTCTCAGTAGTCAGAAGCCGCACGCCGAGCGTTGATTCGCCGACCCGGCCACCGGCGTTAATTCGTGGGCCCAAGGCAAATCCCAGATCACTGCACACTGGCGCGCGCTTCAACCTGCTCGCATCGATCAGCGCGCTCATGCCGACGTTGTTGCGCTTGGCCATCACCTTAAGGCCCTGGGCAACGAAAGCGCGATTAAGGCCGTGCAGCGCGGCAACGTCAGCTACCGTACCCAGGGCGACAAGATCGAGCAGCCCGCGAAGGTCAGGTTCGCTCCGCTCGGTAAAATACCCCCGTATACGCAAGGTCCGGACAACCGCGATTGCCAGCAGGAAAGCCACGCCCACCGCTGCCAGATGTCCGTGCGCTGCGGCTTCATCGCTTTCGTCGAGCCGGTTCGGATTGACCAGCGCAATTGTCGGCGGGAGGTCGGGAGGACATTTGTGATGGTCGACCACGATCACATCGACCCCGGCGTCGCGAGCCATCGACAGGGCTTCCTGCGCCATCGCTCCGCAATCGACCGTGATGACCAGGCTCGACCCCTGCTCACCCAGCTTCACCAATGCTTCCCCGCTCGGCCCGTAGCCTTCGAGCAACCTGTCGGGGATGTAGTAACGCGCGTCTTGCCCGAGCATACGGAACAGGCGGATAAGCAGGGCAGCACTGGTCGCCCCGTCAACATCGTAATCGCCATAGACCGTCATGGTCTCGCCCGCGAGGATTGCCTGCGCGATCCGTTCGGCGGCATTGTCCATATCCTGGAAGCAAGATGGATCGGGGAGGAAACCCGCCAGTGTAGGCTTGCGATGGCGTTCGAGGTCCTCGCGTTCGACCCCGCGTGAAAGCAGCAACTGGGTGACGATGTTGTCTTCCAATCCAATGGCCCCCGATGGCAACTCCATATTGCCGCCGCGCCAGCGCCAGGCACGGCCGGATAGCGATTGCGAGACGCCGCAGACATGTGAGAGCGAACGAGAAGCCATGACGCGGACATTAGGGCTTTGGTGGCTTCGGGCCAATGGCTGCGCGTTGACTTTCAACGCTCACGCGCAAACCCTACTGATTATGAGCGAGACAGGGACGTTACTGATTGCGTGGCACAGTCGTACCGGCGCGAGCGAGGCGATGGCCCGCGCCGCGGCGGAGGGCGCTGGCGATGCTGCGTGTCTGCTGCGTGCCGATGAGGTGGAACCCGCAAATATCCATGCCGCCGGGGGTTATCTTTTCGTCTGCCCGGAAAACCTTGCCACGATGAGCGGGCTGATGAAGGAAATGTTCGACCGCTGCTACTATCCGGTGCTGGGTAAGATCGAGGGGCGCCCCTATGCCACTGCCATCGCCGCCGGGTCGGACGGGGAGGGCGCACAGCGCCAGATTGACCGGATTGCAAAAGGATGGCGGCTGAAGCGGGTTGCGGCTCCGATCATTATCTGCACCCATGCGCAGGAGCCCGAGAGGATCCTCGCGCCCAAGGTGCTGGAGCCGTCCGATCTAGCCAAGTGCAGAGATTTGGGAGAGGGCTTGGCGACTGGACTTGCTCTCGGCGTTTTCTGATAATCTGTACCGTTTGCGGGCACTTGTCAGTGTCCGACTCGACTATACCCGGGTTTGTCTGCAAGAACCGGGGCAGCAATCTCCAGAGGACAGGGCGATTCAGAAGAGTGAGGACCGTTTAGGCAGCACCGGATCGCAACCGGACCTGTTGCTATTCTTTCCCTCAGGCCAACGACCGGACAGCGCAGGAATTGCGGCTGCGGTGGCGGCGATCGAGGGGTTGAATTTAGTTCGCGATACGCCGAGCGAAATTGCCTCGGAAGAGACCCTGTGGGTGGAGTTGCAGCGCGACGGGCTGACGTATGATTGTTCGGGGCTGACTCCAGGACCTGCAAATGCCATGCCCGACATCACGCGATGGTTGGGCTCACAACCTGAAGGTTCGTTGATACCGGGTTCGCACATCGGGCTTGGACTGGGACCGCACATTCGGGCCGGCCAAGCGCTTCTTCCCATCCTGCGCGGGCTGCTGAAAGTTGCCGTCGACCTTGCCGGCTCGTTCGAGGATTGCGCTGGTGTCTGTTGGCTTGCCTCGCGCATGGCGGCAGATCCCAAATCGCTCGAGAGCATGATCGCAGGAGGCAACGGCACTGGGCCACTGCCAATTTCCTGGCTGATGGCGACCCATGACACTGCCGAGGGGCATGTGGTGACAGAAGGTCTTGCCTACTTCAGCGGTCAAGAACTGCGAATTCGCTCAGGCATCGCGCAATACACGTCAGAGGCGGCCCTGCTTGCCTTGCGACTTGCCAATCAGGTGATTCATATGGGTGGTCTGGAAGGCTCGGAACGTTTTACCGGGCCGGATGGGCTCGTCCTCACGCTTGAACCCTCCGGCGACGGCGGACTTATCGATGTTAGAAGGGACTAGGTCCGCGCCCTAGCAATAGGGTTCGCTCGCCTTCTCCAACGCTTTTCTTGCCTCTCGATACTCGCGTTCCAGCTGCGTAACGCGGTCCTCGACACTCTGTACCGATTTGACCGCCCCCACTCCCTGGCCCGAACCCCAGATATCCTTCCATGCCTTTGCCTTGGTATTGCCGCCGCTGCCGAAGTTCATCTTGCTGGGATCGCTGTTGGGCAAGTCATCGGGGTTCAGACCGGCATTCTCGATCGAGGAGCGCAGATAATTGCCATGCACGCCTGTAAAGAGATTGGTGTAGACAATGCCGTCCGCGCTTCCTTCGACGATGCCCTGCTTGTAGCCCATGTCGGCATTGGCTTCCTCGGTAGCAATGAAGGCACTGCCGATATAGGCGAAATCCGCGCTCAGCGCCTGCGCCGCCAGGATTGATTGGCCATGCGCGATCGAGCCCGACAACGCCACCAGTCCATCGAACCACTCGCGGATCTCCTGCATCAGAGCGAAGGGGCTGAGCGTACCGGCATGGCCGCCAGCGCCTGCGGCGACCGGGATGAGCCCATCGGCGCCCTTCTCGATGGCTTTATGAGCGAAGCGATTGTTGATCACGTCATGCATGGTGATGCCGCCCCAGTTATCGACCGCCTGGAAGATTTCTTCGCGTGCACCCAGTGAAGTGATGATCATCGGCACCTGCCATTTTTCGCAAGTCGCCATGTCGGCTTCGACCCGGTCATTCGATTTGTGAACAATCTGGTTGACCGCGAATGGCGCAGCAGGGCGGTCCGGATGTTCGCGATTGTGCTTGCCCAGTTCCTCGGTGATCTGATGAAGCCATTCATCGAGTAATGATTGCGGACGCGCATTGAGCGAAGGGAATGCACCCACGATCCCGGCCTTGCACTGTGCGATAACGAGCTCTGGCCCAGAGACGATAAAGAGGGGTGAACCAATAACGGGCAGACGCAGTTTGTCGAACGGGGCGGGTAGCGGCATCCGGAAAGCTCCAGTTTTGTTTTGCAATGGATTTTAGCGCTTATGCGTTCGCGCAATGCTTGTCGAGGGGACTGACTTGCTACGCAAGCAAGTCTTCGATGCCATAGACCTTGGCGGCTGTTCCGGCGAAAAGGGCCTGCTTCTCAGCGTCAGTATGGCTCTGCGAAACACGTTTGAATGCGTTCCACAACGTGTCGTAGCTCGCGCCCCACCGATCCACAGGATAATTGCTTTCGAACATCGCCCGGTTCGGCCCGAATGCCTCGATGCAAGTCTCGATATAAGGGCGCCAGAGCGCCGCCAGATGCTCCGATCCGTGCCCCTTTGCTGGCCCGTCCTCCGGCATTCCGCAAAACGCCATCGCTAATCCGCCCAACTTGACCGAGACATTCTCGCATTCGGCCAATGTGTGGATCGACTTCCGCCAGCGGTCAAAATTCTCGTGCAGCTTGCCACGATAGCTCGCGATATTGAGCGGAGTTCCGCAATGGTCGAGAATGATTGGCTGGTCGGGAAACGCCTTCGCCAGATCGGTAACGTCGCCGATTTGCGGCTCCAGGACCCAGTCATCGAAGGTTAGGCCATCCTTGGCCAAATGTTTGAAGCCTGCGCGAAACCTGGCATCGCGATAAAGACCTTCAGGGGCGTGAAACGGCGCGCCCAGAACCTCGGCATCGGCATCCCACGCGCCCTGGTGCCGGATCCCCCGGAATCGCGGGCTTGCAGCCTGCAATGCTTCGAGGACCTCTCCAACCGCATCGCCGAGTGAAAGGTCGGCATGGCCGATAATGGCGTGGCATGGGCGATAATCACCGTAGAGTCCGCTGGCGCCTTGTGCCGCCACGCCATTCACGAACTCGACTTCCCCAACTGTCTTTTTTGCATCGCCATATGCGGGATTGTAGAATGCTCCGCACTCCATGAAGCACGTGCCGACAATGTTGTGGCCGCCTTCGAGGCCGCCCTTGGTATCCGCCTGGAGCGCATCGAAGGTGTAATGCGCCGCCCCCGCAATTGCTTCAATGAAGTCGTGGCGCGGCTCCGGGAATGCCGGGATCATCGGTCGCAAATCCCAGAGATGGTGGTGCGGGTCGATAATCGGCAGGTCGGGTTCGATAATGGCTTCAGTCATGTGACGTCCTCTCCCGGTCAGTCAGCTGATGGAGCACACACCTGCGGTGATTGACAAGGAAGAACATGACCGTTGCATCGGCCGGAAGGAGGCTTGGCTAGCTGTGCGCGGCCTTCCATGCCCCCATCGAGCCAAGATAAATGTCCAGTTTCGTAAATCCCTTGCTCGCTAGCCAACCCGCGGCAACAGTTGCTCGCATCCCGCTAGCGCACATGAGGGTATAGTGCCGGTCTTGGTCGAGTGATTGCCATTGCTCGTTGAGACACCCGACATAGATGTGCTGCGAACCTTCAATGGCGGCGCTTGCACGTTCGTCGGCATCGCGGACGTCAAGCAACGTCCAGTCCGAATTGCCTCGCTGCAAACGATCTTCCACCGTACCGGTATCGACCATCGGGATAGACCGCATCTCTAATCCTTGCGCCGCCGCCGGCACGACGCCGACGTAACCGCCCACGATGTTGTCGAGCGCAATCCTCACCAGGTGTTCCATAGCCTTGGCCAGTTGGTCTTCGTCTGACGCAACAAGAGTAATGCTTTCGCCTTCACGAATGAACCATCCGGCAAAGGCAGGAATCATGTCCCCTGGCAAGTTCATCGCGCCAGGCAGATGGCCGGACGCGAATGCCATAGGCTCGCGAATATCGACAAGGTGGTCGGCACCGCATTCGCGCAATTCCGCTAGCGTGAGGCGAGGCGGACGCATCACCCGAGGTGCTGCGTCTCCGCCTTCGAGGTTCAGGCGCTCCATCAAGCGGAAATAGGGCGGTTGGTAATGATTTTCGGACACTTTGGTGTCGATGAATTCATCGCGGCTTTCAATCTGCAGACGAGGGTTATTCCGCCGCTCGTGGCCTAGGGTCGAAAATTCCCTCTCGGCCATGCCCGAACCACAAACTGATCCTGCCCCATGCGCCGGCCAGACGATAGCCTGGTCACCAAGGGCGAGAATTTTCTGCAAGGAGTCAAAGAGTGCGCCAGCCATTTCGCGCATGCGATCCGGGTAGAAATCGGTCCGTCCGACATCGCCGACAAACATTGCGTCGCCGGTGAACACACCCACTGCTTTTTCCGGATATTCGCTATCGAAGAGAGCGAAAGCGAGGTGATCATGGGTGTGACCCGGGGTTTCCAATACGCGCACCTCAAGTTGGCCGATGGCAAAGCAATCTCCTTCACGCGTGGTCTCGGCATAAACGACTTCGCCATCGGGGTTCGGCCCATGCAGGACTTTAGCGCCCGTCAATTCGGCCAGAATCGGCGCGCCCGATACGAGGTCCTCGTTCCGGTGCGTTTCGAAAATATGAGTGATCTCCAAACCCTCGGCACGGGCCTGTTCGAGATAGATTTCGCAATCGCGGCGTGGGTCGATCACCGCCGCCTTGCCTCCCGAACCGAACAGATAAGACAGGTGAGACAGGCCGGGGGTTTTTATTTTTTTCAACAGCATGGGCGCCTCCTTGTCCGATAAACGGGAAGGCGTTTGCGAGGTTCCTTAAACGGCGGTTTCGCGTTCCGTGTTCTCGACGGCGCCATTGGCAGCGCTCAGAACGGCACGGACGCTGGCAGTGGCGATGTCTTCGTCGATACCACAACCCCACACAGTCTGCCCTTCAGGCGTGCGACATTCGAGATACGCCGCGGCGTGCGCATCTGTACCAGTGCCGAGAGCGTGTTCGGTATAGTCGGCCACTTCCAGCTCAACTCCAAAGGCATCGCGCAAGGTTGCCATCACACTCGATATCAGGCCGTTGCCGCGTCCGCTGACGCTGCGTTCCTCGCCATCGACCGCAATGGTGCCGGCGAACAGCCGCGTGCCGTCGGTCGCGCGGCTCTCTTCATAATCGACAAGCTGGAACCGCTTGGCCTCGGTTTGCACGTGGTAGGCGCTGCGAAAAGTCTGCCAGATGTCGGCCGCGTTGAGCTCGCGGCCCAACCGGTCCGCCATGGCCTGCACATGCGGACTGAAATCAGACTGCATCCTTTTTGGCAGTTTCAGGCCCTGGTCCTGCTCCAGGACCCAGGCGAAACCACCTTTCCCGCTTTGCGAATTGACCCGGATTACGGCTTCATAGCTTCGCCCGAGATCAGCCGGATCGATCGGCAGGTAGGGCACGCGCCAGCCTTTATCGTTTTGTTTATCGCGGGCGGAAAAGCCCTTCTTGATCGCGTCCTGATGGCTGCCGGAGAAAGCAGTATAAACCAGTTCGCCGCCATAGGGATGGCGCTGGTGCACGGGCAGTTGGTTGCAATATTCGACAGTCTCGATCACTCGGTCGATGTCGGAAAAATCCAGACCCGGGTCGATGCCTTGGGTGTAGAGGTTGAGTGCCATGGTGACGAGGCAGCAATTTCCGGTCCGCTCGCCATTACCAAACAGGCAACCCTCGACGCGGTCGGCCCCCGCCATCAAACCCAGTTCTGCCGCTGCGACGCCTGTCCCGCGATCATTGTGCGTGTGCAGGCTGATTACGGCGCTTTCACGGTTCGGCAGGTGGCGGCAGAAGTATTCGATCTGGTCGGCGTAGATATTGGGTGTCGCTGCCTCGACTGTGGCGGGCAGGTTCAGAATGATCGGCTTGTCCGGGGTCGGCTCGAGCACTTCCATTACGGCTGCGCAAACCTCGAGGCTGAAATCGATTTCGGCAGTCGAAAAGGTTTCTGGCGAATACTGGAAATGCCATTCTGTGCCGGGACGCCGGGCGGCCTCGTCAGCCATGACTTGTGCGCCTTTCACGGCCACTCCGACCACTTCTTCAGGCGTCATGCCAAATACGATTTCGCGCCAGGCCGGGCTGACCGCGTTGTAGAGATGGACTATCGCCGCACGGGCGCCATCGAGGCTTTCGAAGCTGGTGCGGATCAATTCTTCGCGGCTCTGCGTGAGGACCTGAACCGTTACATCGTCAGGGATGCGGCCCGAGCGCACTAGCCCCTGGATGAAGTCGAACTCGGTCGCACCGGCGCTGGGGAAGCCGACCTCGATTTCCTTGGCACCGATTTCCACCAGAAGGTCGAAGAACCGGTTTTTTTTCAGCGCATCCATCGGATCGATGATCGACTGGTTACCGTCGCGCAGGTCGGTGCTCAGCCAGCGAGGAGGTTGTGTAATCGTACGACTCGGCCATTGCCGATCGGGCAGGTCGATCTGCGGGAAGGGGTGATATTTCTGCGACGGATCGCGGAGCATGGAGCGTTGGCTGGTCATGTTTTCGGCCTGGAAACTGCTGGCTGGACGGTGGAGAACCCTTGAACGCTGCGGCGCGCTCAGTCCGGCACACCGATGGTCACGCCCAAGGGCGGGTAAGTCGTAGGAGCAGTGCGCGCTTCATAGCCATGCCCGACTTATGCGAGGGCCGCGAGGGGTTGTAAAGGCAAAGCTGCACGGGCATCGCTGGCAATTATCTTTCAGCGCAAAAAGGTTGGCCATGCCGGAAACTCCCGAGAAGTTGCACCCGCTCTACGAAACTATGGGTCTGGTCCGGATTGTCAGCCTTGATCCGCGTGGTCTGGCAACGCTGGAATATGAGGCCAAACCGGCCATGTGCCACTCGGGCGGGGTGGTGCAGGGCGGCTTTATTTCTGGCTGGATCGATGCGGCCATGGCGCATGCCGCCATCGCCAAGAACGGCGACACGATTACGCCGATGTCGCTCGAGCTCAAAGTCAGCTTCTTTGCGCCGGCGCGACCGGGCCTGGTGATTGCCGAAGGCTGGGTCGAACGTCACGGCAAGCGAACAAGTTTCTATGAAGGCCACCTCAAGTCGCCCGATGGCACTGTGTTGGCCAAGGCCACCAGCACAATCCTGCTCGCCGACCGCAGCCGGGTCGAACAGGCTGCGAAGGACGCACAAGGATGAGCGCCATCCGGCCTTTCGCGCTCGACGTGCCGGAGGACGAGATTGATCGCTTGCATCGCAGGATAGACGATGCGCGGTGGCCTGAAAAGGAGACGGTTGACGACTGGTCGCAGGGCACCATGCTGGCGACGCTTCAGGAACTGGTTGCCTATTGGCGCGACGGCTACGATTGGCGTACATGCGAGGCGCGGTTTAACGGATTTAGCCAGCATCTGACCGAGATCAATGGGCTCGACATCCATTTCCTTCACGTACGGTCTTCGCACGCTGATGCCATGCCTTTGGTCATGACGCATGGCTGGCCCGGTTCGGTGCGCGAGTTCTTCGACGTCATTCCCCTGTTGACCGAGCCAGCTGACGGTCCGGCGTTTCACTTGGTGATCCCCTCACTTCCGGGTTTCGGATTCTCGGGCCAGCCGGACACAACGGGCTGGGGGGTAGAAAAAATTGCACAGACATGGGCGATCCTGATGGAGCGGCTTGGATATGATCGCTGGCTCGCACAGGGCGGCGACTGGGGCGCGGCTGTCACCACTGCGATTGGCGCGCAGGCACCAGTGGGGTGTCGGGGCATCCACCTCAACATGCCGATCGGGCGACCGGGGCCCGAGGATATTGCCAATCCCTCACCGCCGGAAGTGCGGGCAATGAAGGCGCTTAAGCATTACCAGGACTGGGATTCGGGCTATTCCAAGCAGCAAAGTACGCGGCCACAGACGATTGGCTATGGACTGGTCGACTCACCGGTTGGGCTTGCGGGGTGGATATTGGAAAAGATGTGGGCTTGGACCGATAATGACGGCTCGCCTTTCGATGCGCTCGACCGCGATGCAATCCTGGATAACATTATGTTCTATTGGCTTCCCGCGACAGGTGCTTCGGCGGCGCGGCTCTACTGGGAAAGCTTTGCCCGTATGAGCGAGGGAAAGGTTGTCTTGCCGACCGGGGTGAGCGCCTTTCCCAAGGAAATTCTTCCTGCAACGCGCAGCTGGGCCGAACGCCGATATACCGATATCGTCTATTGG
>SHLU01000043.1 GCA_004282995.1 Sphingomonadaceae bacterium | reverse complement strand
CATGGCGCAGCGCCAGCGCATCGAGCAGGGCCTGGGTCGGGTGCTCGTGCTGTCCATCGCCGGCATTGAGGACCGGGCAATCGACCTTGCTGTCGATCAGGTCGACCGCCCCGCTCGAACCGTGTCGGATGACGATTGCGTCGGCGCGCATGGCATTGAGCGTGATCGCCGTATCGATCAGCGTTTCGCCTTTCTTCACGCTCGACTGCGCGGCATGCATGTTGACCACGTCCGCGCCCAGCCGCTTCCCGGCGATCTCGAAACTCAACAGCGTTCGGGTCGAGTTTTCGAAGAAAGCGTTGATGATGGTGAGGCCGCCCAGCAACTCGCAATGCTTGGCGCTGCCGCGGTTGAACTCGACCCACTGCTCGGCTTCGTCGAGCAGATAGAGGATCTCGTGCCGTTCGAGCTGCGCGATGCCGGTTAAGCTGCGATGCGGAAAAGCCTCCCCGCCCGCTGGATAGCGGCCGGAGGTCGAAGGATTGCCGTTGCCTGTCATTAAAGCCGAGCCCTTAGTCGAGCCGTATGGTGCGCTCAAGCGGTTTGAACTGGCGGGTTGCAGTTTGGCTGCCTATGTCGCTTTCACGCAATACGAGGAAATGCGCAATATGGCGTTCGCCGGTAAGGTCTGGAAGCTGTTGGTCGGGATCAAGGACGGGTTGAGCCTGCTGTTCCTGCTGCTGTTTTTCTTCATCCTGTTCGCGATTCTGACAGCCCGCCCTGGTCCCGCGCAGATTCGCGACGGTGCTCTGCTGCTCGAACTTAACGGCGTGATCGTGGAAGAAGCCAGCGCGATCGACCCGATCCAGGCTTTGCTCAGCCGATCGGCCCTCACGCGCGAATACGATGTGCAGGATGTGGTCCACGCGATCGACCAGGCCGCGACCGACGACCGCATCAAGGCCATTGTTCTCGACATGACCGAGTTCCTGGGCGGCGGCCAGGTTCACTTGCAGGATATCGGCGAAGCGCTCGACCGGGCGCGCAAGGCCGATAAACCGGTGCTTGCCTACGCGGTCGGCTATGCCGATGACGCGATGATGCTGGCGGCCCACGCCAGCGAGGTATGGGTCGATCCGCAGGGCGGTGCCGTGGTCACCGGACCGGGCGGCAATCGTCTGTATTACGGAGCTCTGCTTGATCGCTTCAATATCAATGCCCGGATCTACAAGGTCGGCACCTACAAATCGGCTGTCGAGCCTTATGAGCGCAGTTCCATGTCACCCGAAGCGCGCGAGAACGCCGAGGCACTGTATGGCGCGCTGTGGGAGGAATGGCAGGCCCAGTTCGCCAAGGCTCGCCCCGCGGCCGATCTCGCCCGGGTAACCAGGTCGCCGGCGCAATGGGTCGAGGCCAGCAATGGCGATCTCGCCGAAGCGGCGCTGGCAGCAGGACTGGTCGACCGCCTCGGCAGCCGCACCGAATTCGGAGCGCGGGTGGCCGACATCGTGGGACCAGACGGGTTCGATGCCACGCCGGGGACCTTTGCCCACACCAGACTCGACGCCTGGCTACGCGGCAATCCGCGCGATAGCGATGGCACGGCTATCGGCGTTGTCACCATTGCCGGCGAAATCGTCGATGGCGAGGCAGGCCCTGGCACCGCCGGGGGCGACCGGATCGCGGCACTGCTGGACGAGGCGCTGGCCCAGGATCTGGCCGGCCTGGTAGTACGGGTCGATTCACCGGGCGGCTCCGTACTCGCCAGCGAAGCAATCCGCGACGCTGTTCTGCGCCACAAGGCCAGCGGCATTCCGGTGGCAGTCTCTATGGCCAATGTCGCAGCCAGCGGCGGGTACTGGGTATCGACCCCGGCAGACCGCATCTTTGCCGAGCCCGAAACTATCACCGGATCGATCGGCATCTTTGCCGTGATCCCGACCTTCGAGAATCTGGCTGCCAAATACGGTGTCAACTCCGACGGAGTGCGTACGACCCCGCTGTCGGGCCAGCCAGACCTGATCGCGGGCTTCCCGCCTGAAGTCGACGCGATCCTGCAAGCCTCGATCGAGGACGGCTATCGCGATTTCCTCACTCTCGTCTCGGCATCGCGCAAATTGCCGGTCGAGCGGGTCGATGCCATTTCCCAGGGCCGCGTCTGGGATGGCGGCACAGCACGCCAGATCGGGCTGGTCGACCAATATGGCGGGCTGGACGAGGCGCTGGCCTGGGTCGCGGCGAAGGCCAAACTGGAAGATGGCGATTGGCATGCGCGCTTCCTTGGCGGCGACGAACCGGTTTACGACAACCTCCTGCGCAACATCCTGTTCTCCGATGATGGTGAAGCCGGCCGCCAGCCGAATTCCAACGGCGACTTTTTCGCCCTCGTGGCAAAGCGCCAGCAGGCAATGCTGGGCCAGGTAGAAAATGATCTGGAGCGACTGCTTTCGATGCGCGGAATGCAGGCCTACTGCCTTGGCTGTCCGGCCGAACCGCGCAGGCTCGCCGCCGCCGCAACACCAGGCAGCCTGCTTGCCCGTCTCGAGGCCTTTTTCGGCCACTAGGTGCTTGTCAGCCGGTGTGCGCCAGCGTAAAGGCGCGCCCCTGCCCGGCCTTCAGGTGCGTAATCCGTCACCGAAGACCGCGACACGGGCGGGCGCGTAGCTCAGTGGTAGAGCACACCCTTCACACGGGTGGGGTCGCAAGTTCAATCCTTGCCGCGCCCACCATCTATCGATGCAGATGCGCTTGACCAGCGATCGACCATAAAGCCTGACGTTGACGGCGCAAAATGGCAGTTTATTCGCCTAGTTCCCTAAACACGCATTAACCTTGTCTCGGAACCAGTCATTGGCGGACTGCGTGCCAAAGCTTTTGCATGGCACGGAAGTTTCGCCCCCGCTGTGTTGCGACCACGCTCGCCTTCTGCCTTGCGGCAGGGGGGCAGTTCTATGCTGCGCCGGCACAGGCGCAGGTCGCTTTCCAGGGTGCAAGTCCGGCACTGCTGGCCACGGTCGCGGGTATCGCATGTAACAGCCAGATTGCCTCGGCCGCCGCGATGGCTTCGCCTGTCGCGACCACAGTCCAGGCCAGCAAGCGCGCCGCCATTCTGGGCGGCGAGATGAGCGCTCTCGACCGCATTCGCATGCAACAACAGGGTTCCGAATCAGCAGTAGCGCTCGCGGTGCCGGCCACAATCGGCGAAGGTCTAGCTCCTGCAGCAGGCGGGGTTCGTCCCGCAGACACGCTGGCATGTGCCGGGAACGGCGCAGGACTGATCCCTTCGGGCCTTCGCACCCCGATCCGGACTTACGAGACAGATGATTTCCTCGCCTCCAAGAAGGTGCGAATCGGCAAGACCAGCATGGACCGCGAATGGAACCGCGTCCGCCGCGAAACTGTGGGGGGAACGCTGCGCCGTAATTTCGGGCGCCGTGTAGATCCGACGCTTGCCACGGTCGACAGGGTCAATCGCTGGGTCAACAAGACAATCACCTATGTCGAGGACCGTGACCTGTTCAGGAAAGCGGATTTCTGGGCTGGCGCAAACCTGACGCTGCGCCTGGGCAAGGGGGATTGCGAAGATTATGCCCTCACCAAGATGCAATTGCTGGCCGCCGCCGGCATTGCTCGCGAAGACATGTTCCTGACCATCGCCCGCGACCGCGTCCGCAACGCCGATCACGCGTTGCTCGTCGTCAAGATCGAGGGACGCTACGTCGTGCTCGACAACGCAACCGACGATCTGCTCGATGGAACGTCATCGCACGACTACGCGCCGGTGCTCAGCTTCAACGACCGCGAAGCCTGGTTGCACGGATACTAATTCCGGAACTGGGCTCAGCGCTCGGTCAGCGCGCGATCGAACGCCTTGGCCACCGGTTTCAGCAGATAGCTCAGGATCGTCCGCCTGCCGGTAAGGATCTCGACATCGCAGATCATGCCCGGCACGATCGGGAATGACTGTCCGCTACGCGTGATGAAGGCATCGTCGGTCTCGATCAGCACCGTGTAATAGGCCTCGCGCTCGACCTCGTCATAGATACTGTCGGCGGAGACCTGCTGGACCTTGCCCTGCAGCCCTCCGTAAATCGAGAAATCATAGGCCGTGACCTTGACGATGGCTGCGTCGCCAACCTTGATGAAGGCAATATCGCTGGGCGCGACACGCGCTTCCACCAGCAACCTGTCCCCGACCGGAACTATCTGCATGATCTTTTCGCCGGCATTGACGAAGCCGCCTTCGGTGGTGACCTGAACGTCATTGACAATGCCCGAACTCGGGGCGCGCAGTTCGTTGCGCTGCTGGCGTGCTTCGGCACCGCGAATGGTCTGCTCGTTCACCGCCATCCGGGTGGTGACTTCGGCACGTTCGTCCAGCGCCTGTTGGCGGAAGTCGAGCCGTGCCGAATTGAGTTCCGACTGCGCCTGACTGATCGCCGCCGAAGCGCGCGCAGAAGCCTGGCGCGCCGCCGACAGGCGGCCGCGAACATCGACCAGTTCGCGCTGCGCCGTCAGCAGATCGGTCTTTGGCACGATTCCCTGCGCCGCAAGCGGTTCAAGCATCTGTACCTGTTCGCGCGCAAGTCTGGCACTGTCCTGCAACGATGCGATAGTGGCATCGGCTTCGCGCATGTCGCGGCGGCGCTGTTCCACCGCTGCGGCCAGCGAACGTTCGCGCGCCCTGGCAGCCGAGACTCGCGCCTGCTGCAAGCGTCGCTCGTCCGAGCAGACAGTGCCTTCCTCGCAGCCAAGCGCGCCACCCGAAGCTTCTTGCGCCAGCCGCTGGGCTCGCACAGCAAGGCGTTGATTTTCTGTCTGAAGCTGACCGAGTTCCGAGGACGATTGCGCATCATCGAGACGGACAAGCAATTGCCCCTTCTTCACCGTCTGCCCATTGCGGACGAGGATATCCTCGATCACCGCCGGCTCCGATGGCTGGACCAGTTGAACCTTGCTCGAGGGGATCACCCGTCCCGTACCCCGGGTGATGCTGTCGACCTCCGCAAATGCAGCCCAGACCATCAGGAGCGCGAGCCCGATAGCGGATACGACAATCAGTCTGCGGGGAGCATCAAGCCGCTCCCAGCCACGCAGCAAATTCATGGAGTTGGCTCCTTGACCGGTGCGGTCGATTTGGTTTCGAGCGGCAGCGCCGCAGACACCGGCTGTCGCGCGGTCGGCCTTGCTTCAAGTGGCACAGAAGCGGGCACTGCCGGCCCCTTCCCCCTGGCCGCCGTAGCCTGGTGAGCGAGCGTGGCCTTGTAGGTCGTCTCCGCGGTGACGGGGTCAGGTATCGCGAGGCGCCACTGCTTGGTTGTGTCTATCCGACCACCAACATCGTTAGGAGCGTGTCGATCTTTCTTGTCGGGCGCGACGGTCAGGCCCGGCACAAAATCTGCCATGGTCGGATCCTGGCTGCCATCAACCCCTGAATCGACCGACGCGGCGAAGCGGGACCAGTTGATGGCGGGGATATGCTCGCTGCCCGACCAGCGGGCTATGAAGGCGTTTTGCGCCCCGCCCCGGCCCGGGAAGCGGTAGAAGATGTGGGTGCCGATCACGTTGAGCTTCTGCAGTGTGTAAGCCCAGCGGGGAACCACATAGTTGGCGTGGTAATGGGTGGCGGTACCGACATCGGCAAATTGCATGCCCGACAGGGCATCGCGTGCGATCCGCTGCGATTCACTCCACTGGCGCTTGAGCGGCGTCCGGCGCAGCGACCCGTCGCAGGTGAAGCTGAACTGGCACACGCGCGCGTTCACCCCCTGATAAATGACCCCGCAGACCGAATTGGGATAGGCGGTGTGCCGCATCCGGTTGAGCACCACCTGGGCGACCCCGCGCTTACCACGCTCGGGTTCATTCGCCGCTTCGTAATAGATCGCCTGGGTCAGGCAGCGCTCGGCCGTAAGGCGCTGCGCAGAACCGGCGGTAATGGGGGAATAGGCCGCCAGCGTCAGCCGCCGTCCGGCCGAAACCGGGATAGCTTCATTGCGCGACTGGGCGTCGTTGCCTTCAACCAGCAAGGCTTGCCCCTGCCCGGTCGACATCTGCGCCAGCCGGCTTTTCACCTGCTGCTCGATCTCCCCGCGCGCCGGTGCGCCCAGAGGATCGGCTGGCAACATGCTCGGCCATGCGGCAATGGCCATCACCGGCGCGAGGCCAAATGCCCGCACGGCAAGGCGACCGAAGCGGCTCATTGTGTCAGTCCTTCGGCTGCAGGACCGGCCGAGGCCAGCACCTGATCGATCGGACCATCCGCTACAATCTTCCCCTGCGACAGCACAATCAGCCGATTGCACAGCGAAAACAGCGCCGGCCGATGGGTTGCAATGACAAGGGTCTGGTCGGGCGCCAGGGCCGAGCCGAGCCGCTCGACAAAGAGTTTCTCGGTCTGGCTGTCCATCGCACCGGTCGGCTCGTCGAGGAACAGCAACTCGCACGGGGTAACCAGCGCACGCGCCAGCGACAGGAAGGCTCGCTGGCCACCCGACAATTTGCGGCCCGCTTCACCAACCGGCCGGTCGAAGCCGCCTTCGCGCGCGAGGAACTGGTCCGCACCGGTCTGCTGCAGCGCCGCCAGGATCCGTTCGTCCGATGCATCGCGCCGTCCCAGCGCGAGATTGTCTCGTACGGAGCCGGAGAATAGCGCCGCGTCCTGCCCCACGAAGCGCAGAGCCTCGCGCAATTGCTCGGGTCGATACTGGCCCGTATCGAGACCATTGACCAGAACGCTCCCTTCTCCCGGTTCATACAGGCCGCAAAGCACCCGGCCCAAGGTCGACTTGCCCGACGCCACCCGGCCGACAATTGCCACCCGTTCGCCGGGTGCGATGGTCATATTAATCCCGTCTAGCGCAGGCTGCGATGCTTCAGGATAGGTGAAACGAACCGTTTCGAACGCCACGACCGGCTTCGCGATATGAGCCGGTGCCAGCGATCCGCCGCGTTGGCGCTCGTCGCTTGCCTCGAACAAACGCTCGATGCTGGAAAGCATCTCCTTGGCCTGCCGTCCCCTGGTGAGGACAAATGCTATCTGCCCGGCAGGCGCCAGCGAGCGCGATGCCAGCATGACGATGGCGATGATGGCCCCCATCGAAATCTCGCCGGCAGCAAATAAGTAGTAGCCGCCAATAATCAGCGACACGGTCGAAACCTGCTGGAACGATTGCGCCAGCCCGACAGCGACCGAGTTGACGTTTCGCAGCTTCTCCTGCGAGTGGCCGCCGGCTTCTGCCAGCCGGTACCAGCGCCCCAGCGCACCGCCTTCCCCGCCCATGCTCTTGAGGGTTTCCATGCCCGCCAGTGATTCCACCAGCAGGGTCTGCTGCAGGCCGTAATCCGCCTGCGCGTCCTGCGCGGCAGTGGTGACCTTGCGCTGGAGATAGAAACCGGCCGCCAGCATGGCGAGGATGATGGTGAGCGGGATCAGCGCCAGCCAGCCGCCGATGATGGCGATCACTCCTACGAATATGAACAGGAAGGCGACATCGATCATCAGGACCACGGTGGTCGAGGCGAAGAAATCGCGCACGATGGCATATTCGGAAACCCGCGCGGCCAGCGAGCCGGTATGGCCCTGGCGTTCCTGCAGGGGCGTTGCCAACAGGCGGCCGAAGATCTTCTGCGATAGCTTGAGGTCGAGCCGGCGGGAGATCTGGTCGATCACGGACGTGCGTCCGCGCCGCAGGGCGAATTCGAGCACAAAGACCAGCGCTACGCCCGCGCCGAGTACCCACAGTGTCTCGGTTGCCCGATTGGGGATCACCCGGTCATAGACATTCATGGTGAACAACGGCAGCGCCACAGCCAGCATGTTGATGACCAATGATGCCAGAATCACGGGCCAGAACGAGCGGCGTTCCTTGCGCAATTCGCCCCAGAACCAGTGGCCGCGCCCCTTGGCATGCCACGGCGCCTCGTCGGCGCGCTGCAGGTCGGGATTGCCGAACAGCAAATAGTTGCGTCCGGCATATTCCACCGCCAACGCAGATCGGGGCTGCCACGTCTCATCGCCGGTCGCCGGCTCCCACACCAGCAGATCCTCGTCCCGCGCCTCGGTGACGAGGACGAAGCGTTCGCCGGCCAGTTCGACGAGTGCCGGGTACCGATCTTCTCGCCGCGACAGCTTGCGTTCGTTCGATGCCTCGAAACCGACCCCCGCCAGTTCAAGCGCGGCATCGGCCTGGTGCCATGGCAGCCGACCGTCAGCGTGGCGGGGCAATTGCGCCAATGCCGAAGAGGAAAACCCCGGGGCGTAGCGTTTTGCGGCTTCGGCCACGCACAGCGACAGGCTGTCGAGCCTTTCGCCGGTCAAGCTATCGTCCAGGTGGGTCATGGCGCATTCTTGCTCTCTCCGCGTCAGTCCGGGTAAACCCGGCGCTGCAACTCGGCCGGAGCCGAAGGCCCGTAATCGAACCGTTCACGCTCACGCGAGTCCGCACCCGTTCCCGGCGCGATACTGAGCGCCTCGAGTAAATTATTGGTAGCCGCGAGCACCTGGTACCGAGCGAAGATCTCCGAGAACCTCGAAGTTTCGCGCCGCACCTGCGTATTGAAGCGGGTGTTCTGCGCATCAAGCACATCAAGCAGCGAACGCCGGCCGATGTTGAACTGGCTCCGATAAGACAGCAGCAGGTCGTCCGACACACTCGACTGACGTTCCAGCGCAGTACCGACCCGTCCCTGCGTTTCGAGTGCATTCCAGGCCGACCGCACATCTTCCTCGGCCTCGCGAAGCCGTGAATGCAGCGCGTAGCGGGCTATCGAGGATTGCCTGATCGTTTCCTGCAGGCGCGCCCGGTTGACGCCCCCGTCCCAGACATTCCAGCGCATGACCACCCGGCCCAGCATATCGGTCGTCTTGCCAGAGAAACCGTCAATATCGTCGCCAGCGCGGCCTCTCAGTTCCAGCCCGATGGTCGGGTAAAGGTCGGCTTCCGATTTCTCGACCAGGGCGTTTGCTGCATCGACATCAGCCTGCGCCTCGCGCACCAGCGGGTTGCGGGTACGGGCCATACCGATCGCGGCGTCGAGCGTCGTCGGCATCGCGGCGACCAGATTGGGCGGGACCACAACCGACGAAACATCAAGGCCGGTCAAGGTCCGCAGCACGATCTGCGCATCACGCAGGGCCTTGCCCGCTTCCTCGGACCTGACAATGGCGGCCTGCATACGCTCCTCAGCCTGTTGCTGGTCTGCCACGCTGATCGACCCTTCGGTCACACCGCGGGTGAGATCGCCAACCAGCATCTCATGAAACCGGCGATTGTCGTCCGCTGCAGCGGCAATACGCTGCTGCAGGAGGACATCGAGATATTGGCGCGAGACCTGCAGGGCGACCAGTTCTGATCGTTCGAGAACCCTCAGAGAAGCGCCATCGACGCGCGCCGCTTGCCGCAGCAGTTCGCCGCGCCGACGCCCGAAATCGATCAGCGTGTATTCGCCCGAGATGCCCATCTCGAGCGGATAGAGCTCGTCATTGGCAATGCCGAGAGCACGCCTGGTCCTGTTCTTGAGCTGGCGGACCCCGGCCGAGGCCTCGATATCGACCCGAGGCCCGTTCAGGCCCTCGGCCTGCTTGCGCTCGAACTCGATGGCTTCCTTGTTGAACTGTGCCTGCAGAATCTCCGGATTATACCGCATGGCGGTATCGATCGCTTCCTGGAGCGTCACCGTTCCGGCGGAATCCTGTGCGATGGCTGCGGGAGATGCCCCGGCAAGCAAGGCCGCGGCGGTGATGGGAAGAATAAAATTACGCATGGGAACTCCTCTCAATCCTTACCGGGACACGGTGATTTCGACCCGACGGTTCTGCGGGTTTCGGACACCGTCTTCGGTCGGCACACGCGGCTTGGTTTCACCCTCTGCGCGTATCGTCATCCGGCTGCGGTCGATGCCAAGACTTTCCATCAGATTCGCGGCCGATTGGGCCCTGCGCATGGACAGGGCATCGTTATAGGAATTGGAGCCGGCCCTGTCGGTGTGCCCCGTCACTCCGAAGGAGCGCCAGTTGCACGCTTCGGCATTGGCGGCGACGTACTGAACCGCCTGGGCAGCGTCTGCCTTGGGCGTGTCGGAATCGAAGTCGAAGAACAGCAGTCCGGGCTGGACGTTGGTGCAGATCTCCGGCGGCGGCGCTACCGGGGCCGCCGGACGGGGAGCCACCACGCGGCGACGCGCCATCCGGTCAGACGCATCGGTGCATTTGCCGATACTCGTTTCGTCGCGTGTGCCCGATTTCAGGAAGCCCAGCGCAATCCCGCACTGCACCTTCGCTTCGGATGCCCACATGAAACGCGGGTCGTCCGCCGAGACCAGGTCGCCACCGCTGGTGACTGCAAGTGCCGCGTCATAGCGGGACTGGATCTCCGCCCGCAGCGTGTCCTTGTCAGCCGATACCAGGCTGGAACCATCGTCTTGCGCCGCCAATGCTGCCGGCAAAGCCGAAAACATGGTTAACGCGGTGAGAAAATTGGCCGTTGGTCTCATTTTCCGTTCCCCCCTTGGGCATCGTTCATCGATTTAGGCTTGTGCCGTTGCGGCAATCGCTGCTTCGGCCTGGTCGGTATCGAGCTGGGCTGCATCGATTAGTGCGACCCCAGCTTCGAAGTGATGGTCGAGAATGCCGACATCCGGCCCCCCGCTTGCGGTAACGAGGTAATCCGACACCGACGATTGATCGTCGAACCGGTCGATGATCGCATCGAGCTGGGCCCCTGCGACTATCTCGGACATGACCGCCCCGACTGCGTCGGCCGTTCCGGAACCATCGAGAGCTGCCAGATCCTGTGCCGGATCGAGCATGAGCAGGGCTTCCATAGAAGCATCGACACCGGACGATGTCGGCAGTGCCATGGCTGGCGTAGCCTCACCCTGCGATTCAATGACCGAGAGCGGCTCGAACTGGTCGGGTTCGGCTTGTACCGACTGGATCGACCAGCGACCTTCACTCAGGCTATCCTGCGTACCCAGCAGGCTGGCAAGATCCGAAGCGTCCGGTCCGGCCACCGACAGCGAGAGCAGGCTGGACGGATCGAAGCTGTCGATCCCGGACAGCTCCGGCGCAAACGTCGCGCCAATGCCGGTCGGCAGGACGGACAGCATGTCAAACGCCGTATCTGCGCCGAATGCCGTGGAAGCCGGTTCAATCGCGATCTGCTCGCTCAGCAATACGG
The DNA here is from genome assembly GCA_004282995.1 of Sphingomonadaceae bacterium. Lineage (GTDB taxonomy): Bacteria > Pseudomonadota > Alphaproteobacteria > Sphingomonadales > Sphingomonadaceae > Parerythrobacter. The sequence goes on along the minus strand of SHLU01000043.1, from coordinate 1,418 downwards.
CACCCGAAAGCGCCGCCACGGCCGAAATCTCTGACATGCGGGTGCCGATCCGCAGGGCGCTCTGGAATTGGATCGACGACAGGCTGGCCATTCCGGAACCGCTTCCATTGTCATTCGCACTCGGATCGGTGAGCGGATCGCCCGGCAGCGTGGTCGAAGTCGAGAACGACTGGATGCTTTGCGATGAAGTTGGGGCCGCCAGCGGTGCTGCCGCAACCGTCGTGACGGTGACGTCGATTGATCCGGTCGATGTATCGCCGTCTGCATCCTCCGATTGGATGTCAAAGCTGAGCGGAACATCTCTGCCCGCAATAGCCGAGGTGAACCCGAACGCACCAAGTGAAAAGTCGTCGCCATTCCCACCCGTAATTTCGAACGCGTTGAACAAGCCATCGCCTTCGAACGCGATATTGTCGCCCGGAGCGAGCCCGCTGATAGTGACCGTACCGTCGCCGTTGTAAACAACGATCGCTCCACTCCCGGTGATGTCATTTCCACCAGAGTCCGTTACAACGACCGACCCGGCCAAAACGTTTACCGGCGACCCATTGAGATCCTGGAGCGCGCCCGAATCGTCGTCGTCGAACAGCGCCACGGTAACGATAGCATCGAAACCGCCGCTTTTGACTTCGATAATAGTGAACGAGGCGTTGGTGACATCGAGATGTCCATCGAAGCCATACGCTTGTGGCGTTTTCTCATTGCCAGCACCGGTGCCATCGATCACGAAGTCGATCCGAACGGTCTCGTCCTCGTCAACCCACTGGTTGTTAGAGCCGATATCGCTGGAACTCATGTTCACCGTACCGGCGGCGAGAGTGTTCGCATTGAAGGCGGTGATCAGGATATCTTCGCCGTCATTATCGATTCCATCGAATAGAGTTCCCTCGGAAGTGAAGCCGACCCAGTCGTAATTATTCGGGCGGATCGCGCTAAAATCGGACAGAACGGTTCCCGAGCCATCGTCGAGCGGCTGGTCGAAATCAATAGTGTAGCTGGCGTCGTCGCCTGCTCCGGTGCCCGGATTGAGGGTCATGGTGAAGACCACGGCACCTGCGTCTGTGTTGGTATTGTCGGTTGTGGCAATCAGAATGCCGGTGCCGAAGCCGAACAGGTACACCGGCAGGCCACCTGAAGTGACCGTTTCCGCGGATGTATTCTCCAATTGGTCGCCATCCGTTCCATTGACGAAGGTGAGCGATCCGAAACCATCAGCGCCGATGAAGTCGGTACCCACACCGTCATTGTCCGGATCGTTGATCAGGCGAGTCACATTGGCCGTGCCGTCATTGGGCAGTGCATCATCCTGTGTCGTACCAGTTGCGCCGGTCGTGTCGGTGAGGTTGACCGGAGTGAATGCCATCGGCACATCATCCGAGACCGAGACCGAGACCGAAGAGGTAGCGGTGTCACCGTCA
>SHLU01000187.1 GCA_004282995.1 Sphingomonadaceae bacterium | reverse complement strand
GGACTATGCGAAAATCATAGACAGCAAGAGATTGTCGGCCGAATTCGCCGCCGCAGATGCCAAGCGCGACGGCTCGGAACAACAAGATTATGGCCCTGATTTCTGATCTGCGATGATAGAAAACGCCGACGACCTCACCCTTGATGAACTGCGGCTGGCACTTGCCCCGACCGTCGCCGATTCGGCCATATTCGACGGTTGGAGCGATGCCGCAGTGAAGATGGCGGCCGAGATCGAGGGCGTCGATCCCGATGTCGCAAGGCTCGCTTTCAAGGGCGGTCCGATGGTGATGATCAGGGCCTGGATTGCGGCAGTCGACGCGAAGATGGCGCTGGACTGGACTACCGAAAAGCTCGCAGCGCTGAAGATTCGCGAGCGGATTCGTACGCTTGTGCAGTACCGCCTCGATGCGGTTGCCGGACAGGAAGAAGCTGTCCGTCGTGCCATAGCGATCATGGCCATGCCGCAGAACGCTGCCGAAGGTATTCGGCTTGGCTGGCGCAGCGCCGACCTGATGTGGCGGCTCGCCGGAGATACTGCGACAGACTACAACCACTACACCAAGCGGACGATCCTGGCAGGAATCTACGCCGCTACGCTGACCGTGTTCATTGATGACGAAAGCGAGGGCAAAGTTGACACCCGTGCCTTCCTCGAACGCCGGATCGACGGCGTGATGCGATTCGAAAAGGCCAAGGCCCAATTCCTGCGCCCGGATCGTGATTCTTTCAGCGTGACCCGTTTCCTTGGGCGCCTGCGTTACCCTGCCAGCTAACGTTTTCACTATTGATAATCAGTTGCAATTAGCCCGCTTGTCTGGCAGCGCCGTGGCATGACTCTCGAAGGGCTGGAACCGGGCCGCAGCGCCATCATCACCGCCATCCGCTGGGACGGTATCGCCGATGGCGATGCCAAGCGGCTACGCGCATTGGGTTTCGATGCCGGGGTCGATATATCTGTCGCTCACCGCGGTGTATTTGGCGGCCGCGATCCGCTTGCGGTGCGACTTGGCCGTACCACCATTGCGCTGCGCCGGGTGCATGCAATGGCCATCAGTGTCGAGCCGGCTTGAGGGACAGGCGCGCACCATGACGACCCCCCGCACTATCGCGCTGGTCGGCAATCCCAATGCCGGCAAGAGCGCATTGTTCAACAAGCTGACCGGCGCGCGGCAGAAGATCGCCAATTATCCCGGCGTAACGGTCGAGCGTAAGGCTGGCCGGCTGGTGCTCGGCAGCGGCGAACCAGTTGAACTGCTCGACCTGCCCGGCAGCTATGCTTTCGATGCCGCTAGCCCCGACGAGGAGGTCACGCGCAAGGTCGTTTTCGGAGAACAGGAAGGCCAGCGCCAGCCCGATGTGCTCGTCCTTGTGCTCGATGCCGCCAATCTCGAACAGCACCTGGTCTTCGCGCAGGAAGTCATTGCGCTGGGGCGACCCACCGTAGTCGCGCTCAATATGGTCGACCTGGCTGAACGCGACGGACTGACGCTCGATCCCGATTCGCTCGGCAAGGCGCTGGGCGCACCCGTCGTGCCTACCGTTGCCGTCCGTCGGCAGGGGCTGGAAGAACTGCTTGCCGCCATCGACGCGGCTGGCGGCACCGATCCCGGCCCCCGTCCATCGATTGGCCTGACCGAGCGTAGGCTCGAGGCCAAGAATATCGCTCGCGCCGCCATCCTGTCGCGCTCGAAACGCGCATTGGTCGCCAGCTCGCTCGACAAGGTTCTGCTCAATCCGTGGCTTGGCCCGCTAATCTTGTTCGGGCTGTTGTTCGTGGTCTTCCAGGCCGTGTTCGCCTGGGCCGATCCATTCATCGCCCTGATCGAAGAAGCAACCGAATGGCTCGCGGCTACAGTCATCGCCACCTTGCCCGGCGGTTTTGTGCGCGATCTCATAACCGAAGGCGTGATCGCAGGGGTCGGCTCGGTGATCGTTTTCCTGCCGCAGATCGTGATCCTGTTCGCTTTTATCTTGGTGATGGAGGCCAGCGGCTATCTTGCCCGCGCAGCCTTCCTGATGGACCGACTGATGGCGCGGATCGGTTTGTCGGGCCGCAGTTTCATTCCCCTGCTGTCGAGCTTCGCCTGCGCGATTCCGGGCATCATGGCGACCCGCTCGATCGCCGATCCGAAGGACCGGCTGACCACAATCCTTATCGCGCCATTGATGACCTGTTCGGCCCGGCTGCCTGTCTACGCCGTCATCATCGCTGCCGTGATTCCTTCTGCCACAATCGGACCCGGTATCGGCTTGCAGGGACTGGTTCTTTTTGCACTCTATGTTGCCGGGATCGTCGGGGCGATGGCGGTCGCGCTGGTGCTGCGCCGAACTGTCACGGCGGGAGAGGCATCCGGCTTCATCATGGAAATGCCGCGCTATCAGTGGCCGCGGCTCAGGGACCTGCTGATCGGGCTTTGGCAGCGGTCATGGGTGTTTCTGCGCCGTGCAGGCACGATCATTTTTGCGGCTACCGTGATTCTTTGGCTGTTGCTGACATTCCCCAAGGCCGAGCCAGGGGAGAACCAGCTCGACGCCTCTTTTGCCGGCCAGATCGCCGACACCTTGCAGCCAGCCTTCGAGCCGATCGGCTTCAATCGCGAAATGACCTTGGCGCTGGTCCCGGCGATGGCGGCGCGCGAAGTCGCGGTCGCATCGCTGGCAACGACCTACGCCGTCGAGGCAGAGAATGAGGAAGAAACCGAAAGCGCACTGCGCGACCAGATCGCTGCGCGCTGGAGCCTGCCGACCGCGCTCGCCTTCCTCGCCTGGTTCGTTTTTGCCCCACAATGCCTTTCCACCATCGCGGTCGCCCGGCGTGAAACCAACGGGTGGAAATGGCCGATGTTCATGCTCGGCTACCTGTTCGCGCTGGCCTACGTCTTTGCAGGGGTGACCTATTGGCTGGCGCTGGCGGCAGGGTGGTAACCCTGCCACCGGGCAAAAATCCCGTTGGCCAGTTGCGGACCCGATAGGCGGAAGCCTATCTCATACCAGAATCACCTCACAGGCGCTCTCGCGCTGGGTCAGATACGAAGGAATTTGAACTATGGCGGGCTCGCTCAACAAGGTCATGCTGATCGGCAATCTCGGACAGGACCCCGAAATCCGCAGTTTCCAGAATGGCGGTAAGGTTTGCAATCTGCGCATTGCGACCAGCGAGCAGTGGAAGGATCGCAACACCGGCGAACGGCAGGAACGGACCGAGTGGCACACCGTAGCGATCTTCTCCGAAGGCCTCGTCAATGTGTGCGAGCGGTTTCTCAAGAAAGGCTCGAAGGTTTTCGTCGAGGGCCAGTTGCAGACGCGCAAGTGGCAGGATCAGTCGGGCAATGACCGCTATTCGACCGAGGTCGTCCTGCGCGGATTCAACGGTACGCTGACGATGCTTGACGGTCCTGGTGGCGCTGGCGGCGGCGGTGGCGATGGCCAGCGTTCCGGCGGCCAGGACGGCGGCTGGAACCAGGGCGGCGGTTCG
>SHLU01000042.1 GCA_004282995.1 Sphingomonadaceae bacterium | reverse complement strand
ATCCTGGTTGTTGTAGCGGTGCATGCCGTTGCGACCGACCAGGTGGAGCGAGGGATATTTGTGCTCCAGTTCGCCGCGCATGGCAGCGACATTGGCGGCATAGTCCTCGTCATAAACCGGGTAGGCCTTTTCCTGCCGTACCACTGCGCCGCCCTTGACCTTCTTGGGGTCGAGCAGGCCCAGCGTGTTCATTTCCCTTGTGGCGAGTTCGACCAGATCGTCATCGGCCATGTCCCAAAGTCCGTCGCCTTCGAAGCAGAAATATTCCAGCCCGACACAGGCCATGTCCTCGTCCGGGATCATCTCGGGCGACCAGCTGCGGAAATTCTGCACCCGGCCGACCTGGACCTTGGAATCGTGGATATAGATCCAGTTGTCGGGGAACAGGTCCTCGCCTTCAACCATCAGGGCGACGGTGAGAAAATCCCGATACTTGAGGTTCGAGCCGTTCCAGCTCGTCTCGGGCAGCGGGTGCAAACGTGCCCCCAACTCGCGCATCGGGGCCGAACTGATTGCGTGACCGGCCCTGACGACGACCTTTTCGCCATCCTTGTTGACCGCACTCATGCGCCAGCCACCCTCGCCATCGCTGGCGAGTTGTTCAAGGCCGTAGCCCATGATGACCTGGCCCTTGCCGCTGGCAATGATCTTGTCGCGAGCAGCTTCCCACATCATGCCGGGCCCCTGGCGAGGATAACGGAAGCTTTCGAGCAGGGTTTTCACTTCCTGTCCGTCATTGGGCTTCTTGTTGAGGCCGAGCGAACGCTTCAGACCATCGGTCACCGCATTCCACAGCGACAGTCCCTTAATGCGCTGGGCAGCCCAGTCGGCGCTCATCTCGTTGCAGGGCATGCCCCACACCTTCTCGGTATAGGTCTTGAAAAAGATCGAATAGAGCTTGTGGCCGAACTGGTTGGTGGTCCAGTCCTCGAAGCTCTTCACATTCTTGAGCGGGAAGACCTTGCGCCACAGATAGCTGGCCATGCAGGCGGTCGAACGCAGGATGCCTAGGTTCGACAACGCCTCGAATGCGCGCAGCGGATAGCTGTAGAACTTGCCCTCGTAATAGATGCGGCTCATCCGCGGCCGCTGGATGAAATCATCTGGCAGGATCTCGTTCCACAGGTCGACGACCTGCTGGCTCTTCGAAAAGAAGCGGTGTCCGCCGATATCGAAGCGGTATCCGTCATGCTCGACCGTACGGCTGATGCCGCCAACATAAGTCTCGTCTTTCTCGATGATGGCGACAGACTTGCCGGCCTTGGTCAGCAGATAACCGGCGGTCAGGCCAGCCGGGCCTGCTCCGACAATGGCAACATCGACATTCAGTTCAGAAGTATTGGCGGTATTCATCAAGGCCCCCCGGGTGTTGATCTGTTGACCGGGGAGTGAAGGAAATTGGTTAGGGAGACGTTAAAATGCAGGTTTCGTCGCCTGCAACTGACCGATTTCGGCCGCGAATCAGGCGCTACCGTCGATCTGCGCCAGAAAATCGGCGAACTCGCGCAGGGAGAAGGTTTCCTCGAACACCAACCCGTGACTTTTGTCGCGCCGCCAGCGCACCTTGGCATAGCGCGGTGCAAGGCGGGGCGCGGCGACACGCAGGAGCTGGCCGTGCGCCCATGCCCGGTCAGCCTCGATCCGCGCTCCCTGCTGCGAAATGTTTGTGATGACCGCTGTTCCACGGTCCGGTCCCACCATGACAGTGGCGGGCAATGTGACTGCGACCCGCATCGGGCGCCGCGGAAAGCGGGCGTCCTCGGCGAGGATCTCCTCAAGCGCGACAGGATCGCGAAACTTGAAACCGGCTTCGCCATCACCCTCCCAGACCTTCTCGATCGGATAGGGATGACCGTCGCGCAACTCGACAGTGAAGCGTTTGCCGGGAGGAAGCGGATGGAAGGTCCGGATGCTGATGCCGGAGATCGACAGGTCGCGCATGACGCACAGGAACTCGCTGTTGGCAGTGCGCAGCTTGGCCTGCCTCATCATCAAGGTATAACGCGGAGCCCTGCGCTCTTCGATGCGCGATGTCGGCTTACTTCGATGTAACGATATTGGTGGCGTAACTTCGCCCTGCATGCCTGCCTGCTCCGCTCGAATGGAGCAAAAGGTGTGGCAGGGTTCGGCTAGGAATTGCTAATCGCGCGACTACGCAGAGGCACTTAATTGCGGTGCCGGCATAGCCGAAGGCAGGTGGTGCGGGTGGTGGGACTCGAACCCACACGATCAAGGATCAGGGGATTTTAAGTCCCCGGCGTCTACCATTCCGCCACACCCGCACAGCGCGATACCTGCGCCGCGAATGGGTGCTCTAGCGATCTCGATGCAGATGGGAAAGCGGCAGCTCAGGGATTGAGCGCGTTGCGCATTTCCTTGCCAGGCTTGAAATAGGGAACGCGCTTGGCCGGGACATCGACTGGCTCGCCAGTACGCGGATTGCGGCCCTGCCTCGCCTCGCGCTCGCGCGTGGAAAAGGCACCAAAGCCGCGCAGTTCGACGCGGCCACCTTCGGCCAGTCGCTGCGTGATCTCTTCGAAGAAAATGTCGACAACCTGTTCAACCTCGTCTGCACGCAGATCGGGATTGTCATTCGCCAGCAACTGCAGAAGTTCTGAACGGATCATATCAGCCTCCGGTGCGCCCGGGCGGGCGACCTGTCCAAGATTTCAACCCGACCCCATCGGGCAGCGATGAAACGATCCCGCACCGCTGGAACGATAATGTCAGAATAAGATCAAGGGCGCAATTGTCAGAAATATATTAACAAAAACGCCGCAAAATCAGAAGGTTTGAGCCGAAGATTTGCGCAGAAGTTGCTCGAGATCGATATTGAGCCGATCGATTTTGTCCCTGATTTCAGGCCATTCCTCGGTCAGGAAGTTGTCCCGCTCAGCCTTGCGGAGCCGGTCGGCAGCACCCTCTACAACATACATACCGACGCCGCGCTGGACTTCGACAAGGCCATCGCCCTGGAACTGCTGATAGGCCTTCGCGACGGTCAGCGGATTGGCACCCTGTTCGGCGGCAAAAGCACGAACCGAGGGCAGCATCTCGCCTTCGCGGTACCGTCCATCGAGAATGGCTGCGGCAATGATGTCGCGCAAACGCAGATAAACAGGTCGATTGGCTGTGCTCATAGGTGCAGTAGTGCCATAATACAGCGGGGCAGGTCAAGCCCGAGCGGTTGCAAGCGTCGCCTCCGCTCACTTGCTGCAAAGATGGTTTCGCCTGCAACAAGTTCTTCACATTGCAGATTCTGGCGCTAGGGTGCGCCGCTTACGAAGGGGCCGGGAGACAACGGCCCAACTAGGGATATTTGGAGGTCGCTGGCCAATGAACGAGTTTATTTTCACCTTCGGGTCCGCCTATGAAATGTGGGCGTTCTGGATAGCAGTGGCTGCACTTGCAGCCTTCCTGCTCGGCGGCCTGTTCATCGTCACCCGGCCGCAAGCCGAGGTGATCGGCCACCCGAAGGGTCTGTTCCTCCTGTTCATGGCGGAGATGTGGGAGCGCTTCTCCTACTATGGCATGCGCGCCCTGCTGATCTTCTATCTCGTCCAACACTGGATGTTCAGCGATAGCGAGGCTTCGATCATCTACGGCGCCTATACTGCGCTGGTGTATATCGCGCCGGTCGTCGGCGGGTTCCTCGCAGATCGTTACCTGGGCCAGCGCAAGGCTGTCCTGTTCGGCGCCGTGCTGCTTACTTTCGGTCACTTCTTCATGGCATTCGAGGGTGATGGCGGGCAGGATTCGGCCTTCATCAACGTCTTCTGGCTGGCGCTCGCGCTGATCATTGTCGGCTCCGGCTTCCTCAAGGCCAATATTTCGGTGATGGTGGGGCAACTGTACCCGCGTACCGACGTGCGCCGCGACCCGGCATACACCATCTTCTACATGGGTATTAACGTCGGCGCCGCTACGGCCTCGATCATTTGCGGCTACCTTGGCCAGACCGTGGGCTGGGAATACGGCTTCGGTCTTGCCGGCATCGGCATGCTGATCGGCCTGGTATTCTTCGTCCTCGGCAAGCCGCTGCTGCTCGGGAAGGGTGAACCCAAGGATCCCAAGAAGCTCGAAAACGGACGTGAGTTCGGCATTTACGGACTTGGCCTTGCCATGGTGGGGCTGTGCTGGCTCGCCATCCAGTATCAGGACCTTGTGGGCTGGGTGCTTGGCATTTTCGGCCTCGGGCTGGTCTCTTACGTGCTCTACATTGCGACCGTCCGGCTACATCCGCACGAACGGGACCGCATCTTTGCCGCCATGTTCCTGATCTTCGTCTCGATCGTCTTCTGGGCACTGTTCGAGCAGGCAGGTTCCTCGCTCAACCTGTTTACCGATCGCCATGTCGACACAGCTGGTGTCAGCGCTTCGATGTTCCAGTCGATCAACGCGATCTACATCGTGTTGCTGGCGCCGGTCTTCGCGATGCTCTGGCAGGGTCTTGCCCGCAAGGGTGCAGAACCATCGACGCCAATGAAATTCGGCCTCGCTGTTATCCAGGTCGGCCTTGGCTTCCTGGTGCTGGTGTGGGGTGCCGAGAGCGTGGGTGTAAACGTGCCGACGCCGGTGCTGTTCATCTTCCTGATCTACCTGCTGCATACCACTGGTGAGCTGTGCCTGAGCCCCGTGGGTCTCTCGGCGATGAACCGCCTGAGCCCCGGGCACATGGCCTCTCTCATCATGGGCACCTGGTTCTTTGCCTCGGCAACGGGCAACTTTGCTGCTGGTCTGATCGCAGCTGCGACCGGTGCCGAAGGGGTTGGTGAGGAAGCAGGCAAGCAGCTGGTACTGGATGTCTATTCGACCGTCGGCTGGTATGCAGTGGTCATCGGTTTCGGCGTCATGATCATCAGCCCGCTGGTGAAGAAGCTCATGCACCTCGATACGTTGCAGGACGACAAGGTCGGAGACGAGCTCGAAGGCATGGCCGAAGCCGGGCTGGAAGCGCAGGAAGCAGGCTTCCATCCGACCAACCGCACGTCCAACTGATTAGAAGCAAGAGGTTTATCGCCATGCGTCTGCGCGCCCTTCTTACCTGCGGGGGCGCGCTGGCGCTGGCCGCTTGCTCCGCCAGCGGCCCATCCGATGACGTAGCCTCGGCATCCGACGCATCCGGCGAAACACCGTTTGCCTCGACCTACTCGCCCTATCCCGGCGCTGCCACGGCGCTGGTCGGGGCGACGGTGTTCGACGGGGCTGGCGGCCGGATTGAGAACGGCACAGTGCTGTTCGCCGATGGCGAAGTGGTTGCAGTAGGCGATTCCTCGCTCGCCATCCCGGCCGGCTACACCAGGCTCGACGGAACCGGCAAGTTCGTCACGCCTGGCATCATCGATATCCATAGCCACCTCGGCGACTATCCGACCCCATCTGTTGACGCCCATTCCGACGGCAACGAGGCGACCGACCCGACCACGCCCGAAGTCTGGGCCGAACATTCGGTCTGGCCGCAGGACCCCGGCTTCAGCCGCGCGCTCGCCAATGGCGGGATCACCAGCCTGCAGATCCTGCCCGGCTCGGCCAATTTGATGGGCGGCCGCTCGGTCACGCTAAAGAACGTGCCCGCGCGCACCGTGCAGGGGATGAAATTCCCCGGCGCCCCCTACGGCTTCAAGATGGCCTGCGGCGAGAATCCCAAGCGCGTTTATGGCGGGCGCGGACGGATGCCTTCGACCCGGATGGGCAATTTCGCGGTCAACCGCCAGACCTGGCTCGATGCCAAGGCCTATGACGGGAAGAAACGTGATCTCGGCAAGGAGACGCTCAAAGGCGTGCTCGACGGCGAAATCCTGATTCACAACCATTGCTACCGCGCCGACGAGATGGCGCTGGTGATGGATATGGCCAAGGAGATGGGATACCGGGTCAGCGCCTTCCACCACGCGGTCGAAGCCTACAAGATCGGCGACCTGCTGCGCGAAAACGAAGTCTGCAGCGCGATCTGGGCCGACTGGTACGGCTTCAAGATGGAAAGCTATGACGGCATCCCCGAGAACGCTGCCATGCTCCAGCGCGAAGGGGCGTGCGTGGTCATCCACTCGGACGACGAAAACGGCATCCAACGCCTGAACCAGGAAGCTGCCAAGGCGCAGGCCGCGGGACGCCGCATGGGGATGGACATTACCGATGCCAGCGTGATCGGCTGGATCACTCTCAACCCGGCCAAGGCGATGGGCATCGACAACCTCACCGGCAGCCTCGAAGCAGGCAAGATGGCCGACGTAGTCCTGTGGAACGGCAATCCGCTGAGCGTCTATTCACGGCCCGAGAAGGTCTGGATCGACGGCGCACTGATGTTTGACGCGCTTGATCGCAAGCGCCGACCGGTGAGCGATTTCGAACTCGGCCAGCCGGGTGAAGGAGACGTCAAATGAAGCGCCTCGTGACCTCCGCTCTCGCCCTCGCCACCTCGGCCCTTGCCCTGACCGCAACGCCCGTCGGCGCGCAAGACGTCGCCATCACCAACGCCACCCTCGCCACCGGAGATGGAAGCGCGCCAATCGAGGGCGCGACCGTGATTATACGGGATGGCAAGGTGACCGCCGCCGGCAGCGGGGTCAGCGTTCCCGCTGGGATGCAGGCCATCGACGGCACCGGGCTGTGGGTGACGCCGGGCATCTTCAGCGCAATGACGACGCTCGGCCTGTGGGATGTCGGCGCGGTCAGTGAAAGCAACGACCAGGCGGGCGGCAGTTCGCCCTTCAGCGCGGCGCTTGACGTGGCACCTGCGCTCAATCCCGCCTCGCAGCACGTGCTCGTCTCGCGCGCCGCCGGGGTGACGCGGGCTAGCATATACTCGCGCCCGTCGAGCTCGATCTTCGGCGGCCAGGGCGCAGTGGTCGATCTCGGCGCCGATCCCGACATGGTGGTACGCCCGCGTGCATTCCAGCTTGTCGCGCTTGGTGAAAGCGGGGCACGGATTGCCGGCGGCAGCCGCACGGCTTCGCACGCCCTCTTGCGCAATGCCCTGCGCGAGGCACGGCAATATGGCACTGACGCCCGCATCCCGGGCCGCCCGGCACGCCCTGCCGAACGGACAACCGGCGACGATATCCCGCTCGATCCGCGACTGGTCGACAACCGCACCGAGCGCGGCGACGATGCGCTGCTGACGCGTTTCGACGCGGCGGCGCTGGTCCCGGTCGTGCGCGGAACGCAGCCGCTCTATGTCGAGGTTGAGCGCGCAGCCGACATCCTGCAGGTGCTGGCCCTGCGCACGGAATTCCCGCAGCTCGACCTCGTTCTGGTGGGGGTCAGCGAAGGCTGGCTCGTGGCCGATCGCATCGCAGCGGCCGGCGTACCGGTGATAGCCGATGCTCTCGACGATTTGCCCGAACGCTTCGAACAGGTCGCCGCAACGCAGAGCAATGTCGGACGTATGGTCGCCGCCGGGGTCAAGGTGGCAATCGGGAACCTTGGCGGTAGCACCGGCGACCAGCCGCGTCTTGCACCGCAATATGCCGGCAACCTCGTCGCCCTGTCCCGGGTGCCAGGGGCCAGCGGGCTGACCTGGGGCCAGGCTTTTGCCACCATCAGTTCGATCCCCGCCGAGATCGCCGGTTTCGGTGGCCGCCTGGGCGTTCTCGCTCCCGGCGCAGCCGGAGACCTCGTCCTGTGGGATGGTGATCCGCTGGAAGTCTCGAGCGCGGTCACACGCGTTTTTATCGATGGCGTCGAACAGCCGCGGGATAATCACCAGACGCGCCTGCGCGAACGCTACCGCGACCTCGACGAAAGCGACCTGCCCAAGGCATACGACTGGTAAGGCGAACCGATTGGTGAACCGGGCGCAATAGGGTAGAACTGGCCCTCTTTGGGGGAGGGGCCGACCATGGAACCCGCGATCATTTCGCTGATTGCCGCCAGCATCACCTTTGTCGGGAGCCATTTCGTGCTGTCGCATCCGCTGCGGGCAGCGCTGGTCGGCTTGCTTGGGGAAGCCGGCTTCCAGATCCTTTACAGCATCGTCGCAACCGGGGCCCTGGTGTGGATGTACCTTGCCTTCGTCGCCATAGATGCGCCTCGCCCGCTATTACCGTGGGGGTTCGACAATGCCGCCTGGTTTGCCGCATCGCTGCTAACCCTGGCAGCGATGGTGTTGCTGGCCGGATCACTGAGCTTGCGCAACCCAGCGCTGGCGACCCCCAAGGCCGAGCTTGCCGCCCGAAACGCCCCCGTCGGGGTCTTTTCTGTCACCCGCCACCCGATGATGTGGGGTTTCGCACTGGTGGGTGTGGCCCATATACTTGCTACGCCCACAGAGCGGACGGTGATTGTCGCCTTGGCTATTATCCTCCTGGCCCTGGTCGGCGCACATCTGCAGGACCGCAAGAAACTGGTCCTGATGGGCGAGGCTTGGGCCGAATGGCAACGCCGAACGACCTTTCGGCCGCGGCTGGCCGGCATCGCTATGATAGCGCCCGGAACCTGGCTGGTCGGTATTGCCTTGTGGTTCGGCCTTAGCTGGCTGCACCTGCCGCTCGGCGGAGTGCCCGCCGGCATCTGGCGCTGGATTTAACGGCCGACGACTGTCTTGAGAAAGGCGAGCGTTCTCATTTGGGCCGCGTCGAGCCAGGCAAGCTCGTGCCCTGCCCCTGGATAGGTTTCGATCAAGGCGTTCGGATTGGTCTTCGCCAGTTGCCGTCCGTGCGAAACCGGGATCACCCGGTCGGCCTCCCCATGCAGAATCAGGATCGGCGCGTCGATTCTCGAAAGCTTCGCATTACTTAGATAGTGATCGCGCAAGAGCGGGCCGGTCGGTAACCAGAAAATCTTTTCAGCCACCAATTGCCGCAGGCTGGCAAAGGGCGAGATCAGCACCAGCGCAGCGGGCGAGGCCTGAGTGGCGACCTCGACCGCCACTCCCGCGCCAATGGAATTGCCGATCAAAACAAGATCCTGCGAACCGATGCCCTGCTCTTTGAGCCAGGCCAGGGCCGCCCGACCATCGGCATAAAGGCCTTGCTCGCTCGGCTTCCCCGGGTTGCCGGCATAGCCGCGATATTCCGCGGTCAGCGCGCCGTAGCCTTCGGGCAACAGCCGGTCTGTCGCAACCACGCTCGACTGCCAGTCGGCGCCATTGCCATGAAAATAAACGATGGTGGGCATGCCCCGGGCCGCAGGCCGGTAGCCGGCGCGCAAGGTCAAGCCGTCCTCGGTGGGATAGCGAATTATCTCGAAGCCCGCGGGAATGAGCCGCGAAACAGCCGGGGCGGGGTAGATAAAGCTGCGCTGGAATAGCGTCAGGCCGAGCGCAAGGAAACCGTAGAGTGCGAGGGCAAGAAGCAGGACGCGCATCATCCCGCCCTTAACGCCAGGCCTCAGGCTCGAGCCCCTTCCACGCGATCGCTTTCCCCGGCACTGTTGTGGCGCAGCGCCTTGAGCACCGTGTCGACGATTTGCGGAGCGTTGAGCCCGGCCTCTTCATACTGGCGCTCGGGCGAATCCTGTTCGATGAAAGCGTCGGGCAGGCGCATGGTGCGAATTTTCAGCCCGGCATCGGTCAGGCCTTCGTCCGAGGCAAAGGTGAGCACGTGGGCGCCGAGGCCGCCAATGCTGCCTTCCTCGATCGTGACCACAACCTCGTGGGTCTTCATCAGTCGCTCGATCAATTCGGTGTCGAGCGGCTTGGCGAAGCGCATGTCAGCGATGGTAGTGCTCAGCCCCTTGGCCTCGAGCAGGTCAGCAGCCTTGCGGGCCTCTTCGAGCCGTGTGCCAAGGCTCAGCAATGCGACCTTGCTGCCTTCGCGCACGATTCGGCCCTTGCCGATTTCGAGCTTCTGCGGGGTTTCGGGCAGGTCGAGGCCAAGCCCGCCACCACGCGGGTAGCGCAAGGCAATCGGGCCGTCGTCATGCTCCGCCGCGGTGTAGGTCATGTGGACCAGCTCGACCTCGTCGGCGGCGGCCATGACCACGAAATTGGGGAGCGTCGCCAGATAGGTGATGTCGAAGCTGCCGGCATGGGTTGACCCATCAGCCCCGACCAATCCGGCGCGGTCGATGGCAAAGCGCACGGGCAGGTTCTGGATCGCCACGTCATGGACGACCTGGTCGTAGGCACGCTGGAGGAAAGTCGAATAGATCGCCGCAAAGGGTCGCATTCCCTGTGCCGCGAGGCCCGCGGCGAAGGTGACGCCATGCTGTTCGGCAATACCGACATCGAAGGCTCGGGTCGGGTGTGCGGCGGCGAACTTGTCGACCCCGGTGCCGCTCGGCATGGCTGCGGTAATCGCGCAGATGCGGGGATCGGTTTCGGCCAGCTTGGCAAGCGTTTCCCCAAATACGTTCTGATAGGCTGGCGGGCCGCCGCTCGGCTTGTTCTGCTTGCCGGTGACGACATCAAACTTGGCGACGCCATGATATTTGTCGCTGGCGCTCTCGGCGGGGGCATAGCCCTTGCCCTTGACCGTGCGGACATGGATCAGGATCGGCCCTTCCTCGGCATCGCGGACATTCTCGAGCACCGGGATCAGGTGGTCGAGATTGTGTCCGTCAATCGGGCCAACGTAATAAAAGCCAAGCTCCTCGAACAATGTCCCGCCGGTGACCATGCCGCGGGTGTATTCCTCAGCCTTGCCGAGCGACTTGTGGACCCGACGACTGAGCTTGGCAGTCATTTTCGAGGCCATCGAACGCAGACCGAGATACTCGCTCGAACTCATGAGCCGCGCGAGATAGCCCGACAGGCCGCCCACCGGCGGCGCGATCGACATGTCGTTGTCGTTGAGAATGACGACCAGGCGATTGCCCGCGCCCTCGGCATTGTTCATCGCCTCATAGGCCATCCCGGCGCTCATCGCGCCGTCACCAATCACGGCAATGGCCTTGCCCGGCTGTTCCTTCAGCTTGTTGGCAATCGCGAACCCAAGGCCGGCGCTGATCGAGGTAGAACTGTGCGCCGCGCCGAAGGGATCATACTCGCTCTCGCTGCGCTTGGTGAAACCGGACAGCCCGCCGCCCTGGCGCAAGGTGCGGATGCGGTCGCGGCGTCCGGTCAGGATCTTGTGCGGGTAGCACTGGTGCCCGACATCCCAGATCAATTTGTCGTCAGGCGTGTTGAATACATAGTGGATCGCCACGGTCAGCTCGACCACGCCGAGGCCCGATCCCAGGTGCCCGCCGGTCACGCCGACCGCGCTGATCATCTCCTCGCGCAGTTCGTCGGCCAGTTGCCGCAACTGGTCAGATTCTAGCCTGCGAAGGTCAGAAGGGTACTCGACGGTATCGAGGAGGGGCGTATCAGGACGGGCGCTCATGCCCGTAGCGGTTACACTCTCCTCTCCTGCTTGTCGATGAACCAGTTGCACGTGAAACTGCTGCAGCGACGTCTTTCAGGAAGCGCAATCAGGGCACAGGCCGCGAAGTTCGACCACCGGCTTGACGTCACTGAAGCCGGCCGAGCGGCCAGCCTGGCGCAGCGCCCCGGTCAGTGCATCGTCGTCGAAATGATCGGCCTTGCCGCAATCGTCGCAGATCAGGAACACGCAGTCGTGGCGGCACCCGGGATGGGTGTTGACCAGGAAAGCGTTGGCGCTTTCGATGCGGTTGGCGAGATTGTTGCGTACGAACAGATCGAGAATGCGATAGACGCTGTTGGGAGCAACGCGGCTGCCGCGCCGGGCCGACAAGTTATCGGCAATGTCATAGGCGCTGACAGGGGCGCTGTGGCGAGCCAGTTCCTCGAACACCTCGGACCGCATGCCGGTCCAGCGTTCGTCCTTCGCCTCCAGTGCTTCGCGTGCAGCGTTCACCAGCGCGTCGCCGTCATGCTCATGATGTTTGTGCGCGGGGACAGTCATGTCGGTCGATATAGCGGCGTGCGCCGGTGCTTACCAGTCAGCCGCGCTTGAAATTGACGCGATAGTGCTGCGGGAACATCCGTGACAAGGCGCGCACCTTGGGCTTGTCCCAGCGGCGAATGTAGCCGTGCTCGGGGTTCTTCGCCATGAAGTCCTGATGGTATTCCTCGGCCGGGTAGAACGCCTTGTAGCTCTCGATCCGCGTCACAATCGGCCTGGACCAGGTGCCCGAGCTTTCCATCTGCTTCAAATATGCGGCTGCAACCCGCCGCTGCTCGCCATTCAATGGCACTAGGGCGGCACGATAATGGGCACCGACATCAGGCCCCTGCCTGTTCCTCAGGGTCGGATCGGCGCCGACAGAGAAGAAAATTCGCACCAGCTCGTCATAGCTGACGATGCGCGGATCGTAGACCAGCTTCACGCTCTCGGCATGATCCGTTACGCCCGATGTGACGATGGAATATCTGGCCTGTCGCTTGGTCCCGCCGTGATATCCCGCCACCGCACTTTGCACGCCTTTGACGTGGCTGAAAACGGCCTCGATCCCCCAGAAACAGCCGCCGGCAAAAACCGCGGTCTTGAGGCCAGGCGTTCCCTTGGCGGTCAGCTTGGGGACAGGGGCGAGGACGTGGTTTTCGCCGGCATTGGCCGGCTGGCCGCAACTTGAAAGCACCAGTCCGAATGCGGCAAGGATAGGGAGGCCGTAGCCTAGAACGCCACGGTTGCGGCGAGCGCCTGCGGAATCGCCGTCAACTGGTCGGGTCCGAGCTGGACGCCCACAATCGCTGCGCCAATCAGAAACCCGATTGCGAAATTGCGCGAAATATCCGATTTTAACAGGCTCATATCCATTACCAGTCATTGT
>SHLU01000041.1 GCA_004282995.1 Sphingomonadaceae bacterium | reverse complement strand
GAATGACGGCGCTTACGTGGCTGGTGGAAGGCTACGGCTACGACATCACCGGACCGCCCCGCTCCGGCAACGACGGTTACAGCACCCCAGCCGCGCAGCGAGGATACACAGGCCACTCCCCGCCAGTCAGACGCACCCGCGGCGAATAATCCGCTCTCCTTCCCGGAGGATAATGCTGCATCGACAGAAGCAGCAACCGATAGCCGCGACGAGAGCGCATCTAGCAGCTGGGGCTGGATCATTGCCTTGCTGGCGGTATTCGGGATCGCGATGGCTGCTTTCGTCTCGTGGCGACGCCGGACTGGCAGCGTAGCGGCTCCGCAAATTGTCAAGCCCGCTGCCGCGTATCCCGGCGCGGCGACCGGCGCAGACGCTGCTGCGTTCGACGATCCGATACGTTTCCTCAAGATCGAGCTAGAGCCGGTGCGGATGAGCCGTTCGATGATGGCTGCTACGCTAACCTATCGCCTGACGCTGTCCAACCGCGCCGATGTTGCCATGCGCGGAATTGTCATCGCCGGTGACCTGACAAGCGCGCATGGCGGCGCCCCCATCGCCGAGCAAATGGCCGATGGCGCAACACTATTGCCTGATATTCACACACTCGATCACCTCGGTCCGGGGCAAAGCAAGATCCTGAGCGGAGACATCCGCCTGCCGCTCAAGGAAGTCCGGCCAATTCGCCAAGGCACAGTGCCGATCTTCGTACCGTTGACCCGGATCAAGCTCTCGGTTGCGGGAGGCGAGCCGACTCCCCACACCTTCGTTATCGGCAAGCGCCCTGCCCAGCCCGGCGGGCGGTTGCAGCCTTTCCGCCTCGATACGCCACCGCAAACATATCCTGATATCGACAGCCGACCGCTGACCTGAGCAGCTGAACGCATCTCGACGCGGGGTGCGAGGCCCGCTACCGCTAACGGCATGGAAATGCGGGTATCGACCGAGTGGCTGGCGCAGAATCTGCACGAAGACGATCTCGTCGTCCTCGATGCTTCGCTGCACCTGCCCTCTGCCGAGCGAGATGCCGCTGCAGAATTTGCCGCCGCGCATATTCCCGGCGCACGGTTCCTCAACCTCGCGAAGTTGCACGATCCGGCCTCATCGATGCCGGGCAAGATCCCCGATGCCTCATCCTTCGAAATGCGATTGAGCGAGTTGGGCGTTGGCAACGGAGCCCGGATAGTCCTCTATGATGATTCCGCCTTGCGCACCGCTTGCCGAGCCTGGTTCCTGCTTCAACTGTTCGGAATCGAGCGGCTGACCGTGCTGGACGGCGGCCTTGGCAAATGGCGAAAAGAAGGCCGTCTCCTGATCGAGGCCCACGACAGGCCGGCCCGCGGCGACATATCCTGCGGCGACCCGAATCGCGCTGCCTTGCGAACAAAGGCAGATATGCTGGGAAACATCGCAAGCGGCACCGAACAGGTGGTCGATGCCCGCGATGCAGAGCGATTTGCCGGCACCGTGGAGGATCACGTCCACGGCCTGCCCGGCGGGCACATCCCCAACGCCTGTAGCCTGCCGTTCCCGCAGCTTCTCCATGAAGATGGCACTTTTCGTCCATCGGGCGAGCTGCGCGCCGCGTTCGAGGCAGCCGGTATCGATATCACGCAGCCCGTCGTCACCACCTGCGGCAGCGGAGTGACCGCCTCGGTGCTGGCCTTCGCCCTGCAGTTGATCGGTGCGTCCGATGTAGCGCTCTATGATGGAAGTTGGGCCGAATGGGGCGCGGACCCCGATACGCCCAAGATGAAGGGAGTAGCAAGCTGACCGAGAATAGCTCGAAACGCACCGGCACGCGGCTGGTCGGGGCCGGACGGCGCAAGGACTGGACCGGGCCGGTCGTCAACCCCCCCATCTGGCGCGCGAGCACGCATCTCTACGAGAACGAGGCCGCCCGCCAGGCGGCGCAGGGCAACAACGTAGACGGGCAGTTTTATTACGGCCGTCGCGGGGCACCGACTCAATGGGCGCTGAGCGAGGCGCTGACGCAGATCGAGCCGCATGCATTCGGTACCGTGCTTTATCCCAGCGGGACAGCAGCCATTGTGCAGGCGCTGATGGCTGTACTGCGCCCAGGCAATGTGCTGCTTGTGACCGACAATGCCTATGAACCCAGCCGCGCCATAGCCAGCGGCATCCTCAAGCGGTTCGGCATCGAGCCGCGTTTCTTCGACCCCCTCGATATCGACGCCTTTGCCGATGCGTTCTGCGACAAGACCAAGGCCGTCCTGCTCGAAAGTCCGGGAAGCCTGACGATGGAGGTGCAGGACGTACCCACCCTCGCCGCTATCACGCGCGATAAGGGCGCGGTTTCGCTGCTCGACAACACTTGGGCCTCGCCGCTCGGCTTCCCGGCGCTCGAACGCGGCTGCGATATCTCCATCATGTCGTTGACCAAGCACGTTTCAGGCCATTCGGATGTCATGATGGGATCGGCCAGCGCGCGCGAGGAACGACTTTACAAGCGGCTGCGGCAGACCGCGCAGCAGATGGGCAATATCGTTTCGCCTGACGATGCCGCCCTGATGCTTCGGGGGCTGAGGACGATGGAGGTGCGGCTCGAGCGCGAAACCGAGAGCGCGCTTCGCATCGCTGACTGGCTGGCCGCCCGTGACGAGGTTGCGCATGTTCTATGCCCGATGCATGCCGGTTCGCCCGGCCATGAACTGTGGCAGCGCGATTTCACCGGTGGCTGCGGATTGTTGTCCTTCGTATTGCGGGGGCGGTCAGAAGCACAGCGTGTCGCTTTCATCGACGCGCTTGATCTGTTTGGCATCGGCTATAGCTGGGGCGGGTTCGAAAGCCTTGTCATCCCGTTCGATCCGACCGACATCCGCACCGCCACCCCGTGGCCACCGCAAGGCTGGGAGGTGGACGACAGGCTGGGCATTCGGCTATCCATCGGGCTGGAAGACCCGCAAGACCTGATCGAAGACCTCGCACAGGCATTTGGAGCAATGGAATCCGCATGACTCCTGCCTTGCCGAAGACCTCGACCGCAACGCCGACTGCAACACCCTCGGCGACGCCTGCCTCCCAGCCTGTGCCGTTGATTGATCCGGCGACAGGAGAACCCTTACTCGATCCGGAAACAGGCGAGCAATTAATCGGCATCGCTGCCACGCAGACGACACGCTATCTCGATCCGGAAACCGGCGAATTGCTGGTCGACCCGAAAACGGGCGAGCCATTGTTGGCTGCGACCCCGCCCTCGCCAGAAACCAGCCCGACAGAACCCATCAAGGCAGCGAGCGAAGCCAAGGACGCGGTGGCCGAGCAGAGCGAAACCATAGGCGACATGGTCGCTGTGATGGATTCAATGGCGCTCAAACTGGGCGATATGAGCATTTCGCTGTGGGACGTCGTATTTGCGGCAGGCATCCTGCTGTTTGTCATCATGGGTGCCTGGCTGATGACCCGCCTCGCCCATGCTGCGGTGTCACATTTCACCCGCCTGGACGAAACCCAAAAGCTGCTTACAGAAAAGCTCGTCAGCATAGTTGTCTGGGCTGCGGCGTTCTTCGTCGGCATCGACTTGATGGGGATCGACCTGACAGCGTTTGCGGTGTTCTCCGGTGCCTTCGGCCTCGCCATCGGTTTCGGTCTGCAGAAGACATTCGGTAACCTGATTGCCGGAATCATTCTGTTGATGGACAAGTCGATCAAGCCGGGCGATGTCATCGCGATCGCCGACCAGGCCGGCCAGTCGACCTTCGGCCAGATCCGCAAGATCGGTATCCGTGCCGTTTCGATCACCACCCGCGACCAGCGTGAATATCTGATTCCGAACGAGAACCTGATGATCAACCAGGTCGAAAACTGGTCCTATTCCAGCCGTAACGTCCGCATCCAGGTTCCGGTCGGCATCAGCTACAATTGCGACATCAAGCTAGCCGAGAAACTGATGCTCGAAGCAGCCAAGAGCTGCAAACGGGTCAAGAACACTCCGCCGCCGGTCACATGGCTCGAAAGTTACGGAGACAGTTCGGTCAATTTCGTTGTCCATTGCTGGATTTCCGACCCGGAAGACGGGGTCGGCAACGTCAGGTCCGAAGTGCTGAAGAAGCTTTGGGAGCTGTTCCAGGAATCCGATATCGAGATTCCTTTCCCCCAACGCGACATCAACCTGCGCGGCAACCAGCAGTTCGACCAACTGGTCGCGGCCATAAGCCAACGTGTGAAAGAGGACGGCAAAGGCTAGCTAGGCCGTCGCAAACCACGGCTGCTGAAATATCGCCTTGGTGCGGCGATAGGTCCGATTTCAAAATGCAAACTACCAATGGCTCCAGCCATTCTCGCTGGCGGTCTGGGTCGTGCGCGCCGATTGTTGCAGCATGGCAAAGACCGGAACCATTTATCTTGTCGGTGCAGGGCCGGGCGATCCCGACCTGTTGACCCTGCGCGCAGCGAGGCTGATCGAGCGCGCCGGTCTTATCGTTCACGACGGGCTGGTCGACCGGGCCATTCTCGCCCTGGCGCAACCTTCAACGCAAATGGTCAGCGTGGCAAAGCAGCGTTCCAGGCACACATTGCCGCAAGACCGGATCAACGATCTGCTGGTGCGGGAGGCGCTTGCCGGCCGAGACGTTGTGCGGCTCAAGGGTGGAGACCCGTTTGTTTTCGGACGTGGTGGTGAAGAAGCCGAGACTGCGCGCGCTGCTGGCGTGCCGGTTGAAATCATACCCGGCATCAGCGCCGCCAATGGCGCGGCGGCGGCGGCGCAAATACCGCTGACCCACCGCGACCATGCCAGCATTGTCAGCTTCGTGGCCGGCCAGTGCAAGGGCCTCACCGAACAGGATTGGGCTGGCCTCGCCGGAAAAGGCCGCACGCTGGTCATTTACATGGGCGTGAAGACCGCGCCCCTGATCGCCGAGAAACTGATGGCCGACGGGCTGGCCCCTGACGTTCCGGTGGCGGTGATTGAAAACGCTGCCCGCCCGCAGATGCGGGTACTGCGCGGGCTGCTTGCCAGCCTGCCCGAACTCATATCACGGGAAGAGGTCGTCTCACCGGCCTTGATCGTGATTGGCGAGGTCGCCGCACTGCCCCCGTCTAGCGGTGACCTCGCCTCCAGCAATACCGCGCTTGTCGCGCAGGCCATGGAGGTAGCAAAATGCGGATCCTGACCGGCAATGACCTCAAATCCGGCGCAGTCGTGTGGTGGGACGGCAGCGACTGGTCGCTACATGTTGATCACGCGGTCGATGTCGGTGACAGGGCCGAAGAAATTGCCGCCCGTGAGGAAGCCGCGCGCCGGGTCAACGTCCCCTATGCGATCGAAGCGCAACGCGACGACAATGGTGTTCGCCCGGCTCACATCAAGGACCGTGTGCGCGCACTTGGCCCGACGGTGCGCCCGGACCTGACTCTCAAACCCTCCGATGCGCAAGCTGGCAACTGGGTGATCTGATGTACGCTTACGATCAATACGACCAGGCGATGGTCGATGCGCGGGTCGCGGAATTCCGCGACCAGGCGCAACGCCGACTCGACGGCAAGCTGTCCGAAGACCAGTTCAAGCCACTGCGGCTGATGAACGGACTCTATCTGCAGCTTCATGCCTATATGCTGCGCGTCGCCGTCCCCTATGGCACACTCGACAGCCGGCAGATGCATGCGCTGGCCGAGATCGCCGACAAATACGACCGCGGATATGGCCATTTCACCACCAGACAGAACATCCAGTATAATTGGATCAGGCTGGAGGATGCCGCCGATATCCTCGCCGATCTCGCCAAGGTCGAGATGCACGCCATCCAGACCAGCGGCAATTGCATCCGCAATATCAGTTCCGACCACTTTGCGGGCGCCGCCGCGGACGAGCTGATCGATCCGCGACCCTATGCCGAATTGCTGCGGCAGTGGTCGAGTTTCCACCCCGAATTCAGTTATTTGCCACGCAAGTTCAAGATCGCAGTCATCGCTAGCGACACCGACCGCGCAGCGATGAAGCTGCACGATATCGGCATCCAGATTGTCCGCAATGATGCAGGCGCAATTGGTGCCGCCTTCTATGTCGGCGGCGGCATGGGTCGCACACCGATGATCGCACCTTGCATCCGCGAATTCGTGGCGCTCGATCAGTTGGTAACCTATGCCGAGGCATGCCTGCGAGTTTACAACCGCCACGGTCGGCGCGACAACAAGTACAAGGCTCGGATCAAGATCCTCGTCCACGAGTTGGGGGCGCAGGAATATGCGGCTCAAGTCGAGGCGGAGTTTGCGCATCTGCTCGACCAGGGCGTCGAGCCGCCGCTGGCCGAACTCGAACGGATCGCGACCTTTTTTGCCGATCCGCCGTTTGAAGACGATGCTGCTACAGAGATAGACCGCTCGGACCCCGATTTTGCGCTTTGGGTCGATCGCAACACCCATCCGCACAAGACACCAGGCTACGTCTCTGCGGTCATCAGCCTCAAGCCGGTCGGCGGCATTCCGGGTGACGCCAGCGCCGATCAGATGCACCTGATGGCCGAACTGGCGAAGGACTACTCCTTCGACGAATGCCGGGTCATGCACACGCAGAACATTGTCCTGCCGCATGTGAAAATCGCCGACCTCCACGCGCTCTGGAGCAAACTCGACGAAGCGGGGCTGGGTTCGCCCAACCTCGACACGGTCGAGGATATCATCGCCTGTCCGGGGCTCGACTATTGCAGCCTTGCCAATGCCCGTTCGATCCCGGTGGCGCAGAAAATCCAGCAACGCTTTGCCGATAGCGGGCGCACGGCCGAACTGGGCGAGCTGAAGCTGAAGATTTCGGGCTGTATTAACGCCTGCGGACATCATCACGCCGGGCACATCGGTATCCTCGGCGTCGACCGGAAGGGGACCGAGAACTACCAGCTCCTGCTCGGCGGCAGCGAGGCGCAGGACACCTCGCTCGCCAAGATCACCGGCCCCGGCTTCGACGAAGATGGCATTGTCGACGCAGTCGAAAAGGCCACCGATGTCTACCTTTCCAACCGCGCAGACGGCGAACGTTTTCTCGATACCTACCGCCGCATAGGCATGGCCCCGTTCAAGGAAGCATTGTATGACTGAGAGCCCCGCCCCCGGCACTGATACTGTCGCCGGTGTCAGCCCCGATGACGTGCAGTTCCGTTTCCGCGAAGACGAAATGGCTGACCACGCGCAAGTCACCGTCGATGCTTTCCTCGAACAGGCAGATGCCGCTGCGGTGCGAATCGAGCCGGGTGACGATGCCCGCGCACTGATCCCGCACCTCGAACGGCTCAAGCTGGCCGAGGTAAACTTCCCTGCGTTTGGCGACGGACGCGGCTATTCCTCGGCCCGGATCCTGCGCGAGGCAGGCTATGCAGGCGAGTTGCGGGCAGTAGGTGACGTGCTGGTCGACCAGTTGGGATATATGCGCCGCTGCGGTTTCGACAGTTTTGCCCCCGATGCACCGATTGCCGCCAGTGATGCCGAAGCTGCGCTGGCGCGCTGGCCACATGTCTATCAGAATGCTGCCGATGCGCGGCGTACCATCCCCGAGGCGCGGCATGAATGAATTGCGTGCGATCGACCGGCTCGATACCGCCCCGCGTTTCACTGACCAGGACGCAGTACGCCTCAACCGCAGGTTTCGTGGCAGTAGTACGCAGGAAATGCTCGAAGGGGTGATCGAGGACCACCTCGCTGGCGAAGTCGCGGTGGTTTCCAGCTTCGGCGCAGAAAGCGCGGTGCTGCTGCACCTGATCGCGCAAATCGATCCCGGCGTGCCGGTGCTCTTCCTCGAGACCGGCAAGCATTTTCCCGAAACGCTCGGCTATCGCGACGACCTGGTCGAACGGATCGGCCTGAAAAATCTGGTGAACCTCTACCCTTGCCTCGGCGAGCTCGAAACGCGTGACGAGACGGGCCTGAGGTGGTCCTACGATCCCGACGGCTGCTGCGAGCTGCGTAAGGTCCGCCCGCTGGCCCGCGCCATGGCCGGTTACGATGCCAGCTTCACCGGGCGCAAGGCCTTTCAGGGCGGACAGCGCGCCAATCTACCCCGGTTCGAAATCGACACTTCGGACTCGCAGGGCCGGCTCAAGATCAATCCGCTGATCGACTGGGATGCGAGCCGCATAGAAGGCTATTTCATCCAGCACGACCTGCCGCGTCATCCGCTGGTCGCGCTGGGCTATCCTTCGATCGGATGTTCACCCTGCACGCACAAGGTCGCCCCGGGCGAGGATCCGCGCTCGGGCCGCTGGAAGGGCTGGGACAAGACCGAATGCGGTATCCACACGCCGCTTACCGACGAGGGCGAACTACCCCCGGGCTACGATCCTGCATTCTGACTGCTTAAAGGAGGGACGTTCGCCGCCAATCTGAACGGTACCCGCCCGCCCATTTCTCGCTTCGGCTCTCGACACGCTCGACGACCGGGGTTTCGCAAGCGCGACGCCCTAGCGATTTCAGCCAAGCCAGGCCTGGTCGCGATACCACTGTGCGGTGGCCTTCAGCCCTTCGCGGGTGGCGATTTCCGGTTTCCACAGACTTTCCGATGGCTTGGCTGCAGGTGTTGAGACCCAGTCGGGGTGGCACATATAGCCAACCCGGTCTGGCGTCAGCTTGGCATTGTCACGACGCACCAGCCCGTCGAGCTTCGCTGCAAGGCCCAGCACTGAGTCCGGCAGTCGCGGTACGAGAGGGCGTTTGCCGACCGCCCAGCCAATCGCGCGCGCCAGTTCGCCATGCTCCCACCCTGCAGGCTTGCCATCGTCGGGCTCGTAAATCTGTCCGCTGGTCTGTTCGTCCGAAGCTGCCAGAGCTAGTAATAGCCTGGCCAGATCATCGACATGGATCAGCGAAGCACGGCCCTGCCTGGGCATCGGCACGATACCCCGGCTTGCCATCTGGAATAGGTCGAGCATTTCGCCATCGCGGGGGCCGTATACGGCCGGGGGCCGGACGATAGTCCAGTCCAGCCCGCTCGCCGCGACGAGCTTTTCCGCCCGTCGCTTGGACGCGCCATAGCGCGACAGTTTGGGTTCGCGCGCCGCCAGTGATGATACGAAAACGAACCGCCGGACCCCAGCATCGCGTGCTGCGTCGATAACGTTGAGCGTACCGGTGACATTGGCTGCATCAAACTCGCGTGGATCGCGCGCGCGAACCTGCCCGGCGACATGGATCATCGCATCGGCGCCATTGACCAGCTTGGCCAGCGCCGCCCGATCGGCCAGATGGCCTCCAACCCATTCAACCGAGCGCCTATCGGCAGGTACGCGCCGGGCGAGCGACCGCAACGTAATCCCTTTGCCTTCGGCGCAGTCAATCATCGCTTGGCCGACAAACCCGGTCCCGCCGGTAATCGCGATCAGGTCCGGCTGGTTCACAGCATCACCATATGGTCGCGATGAACCACCGCCGCTCGTGGGGCGTAGCCAAGGACATCCGCCTGTTCGTTATCGCGCTTCCCGGCAATGGCCTTAATTTCCGCCATCGAGTATTCGCTCAATCCCTGCGCCAGCGGTTCTCCGGAAAGAGCACATATCTTGACCAGATCGCCGCGCGAGAAAGTGCCCGATACCCCCACGATTCCTGCCGCCAGCAGGCTCGCCCCGCCGCGCAGCGCTTCGCCACAGCCACGGTCCACACGCAAGGTGCCGAGCGCTGCGATGCGTCCGCTGAGCCAGCTCTTGCGCGCACCCGCTTCGCCGTGCGGCACAAACAATGTACCGACATTCCTTTCAAGCACCTGCGCGAGTGGCTCTTCGACGGTGCCATTGCCAATGGCGAGCGCAATCCCCGCGCGAGTGGCTATTTCTGCTGCCTGGAGCTTGGACACCATTCCACCCGAACCGAGGCCAGAGGCGCTGTCGGCACTGGCCATGGCGCGTATGCTGTCGTCGATCCGGTCAATCACGGGGATGCGCTGCGCATTCTCTGCGGAAGGATGACGGTCGAACAATCCATCGACATCACTCAGCAGCAGCACCGCGCTCGCCCTCGCCGCCTGCCCCACCCGCGCAGCGAGCCGATCATTATCGCCAAAGCGGATCTCCTCGGTGGCGACCGCGTCGTTTTCGTTGATGACCGGCACCGTTCCGGCTTCCAGCAAGCGTTCGAGCGTCGCCGCGGCGTTGAGATAGCGGCGGCGATCTTCCAGATCATGGAGGGTCAACAGCAGTTGCGCCGCCGTCAGCCCGTGCTCGGCCAAAGCCTCGGT
This sequence comes from Sphingomonadaceae bacterium, assembly GCA_004282995.1. Taxonomy (GTDB): domain Bacteria; phylum Pseudomonadota; class Alphaproteobacteria; order Sphingomonadales; family Sphingomonadaceae; genus Parerythrobacter. The sequence goes on along the minus strand of SHLU01000041.1, from coordinate 2,552 downwards.
CCATGCCCGCGCAAGGGCGATCTGGCCTACGCAGGCTGCGGCCTGGGCATCCGCAAGCGAACGTCGCCCCCGCTCTGCGAGGCCGAGCTTTGCCGCTCCCAGTGCAATCGCGCCCGAGCTGACGATGACAATCTTCTGCCCCGCTTGCCGCCGCGCGGCTATTTCCCCGACAATCGAGTGCAATCGCTTCTGGCGAGGCTGACCGTCAGAACCGACCAGCAGGGCCGAGCCAAACTTGACGACGAGCAGCGGGCACGCAGCCGGATCGCGCAGCTTGGCCAGGCTGTCGATCAGATCGGAGACCATTCGCCATCATCCCCGGTGTCCTCTTCCGGTGCGGCATTGGTTTCCGTCGAGGTGCGGTCGGGCAGATAGCCGAGAACCGAATCGAGCAGGGACTCGATCCCCTCTCCAGTAGCACCCGAAATCGCAAAGACCTCGGCAGCTCCGGCATCGAGCAGTTCCTGGGCAAATGCCGCGACCAGTTCCTCGTCAGCAAGATCCAGCTTGTTGAGCGCAACCAGCTGCGGCTTGTCGGCGAGTCCAGCGCCGTAGGCTTCCAGTTCGCCATTGACCGTGGCGAAGGCTTCTGCCGGGTCGGGCCCGGCGATGTCGATCAGGTGAACCAGCACGCGGCAACGCTCGATATGGCCCAGGAACCGGTCACCGATTCCGGCACCGTCAGCCGCGCCTTCGATCAGGCCTGGAATATCGGCGATAACGAATTCGCGTCCCTTGTGCCGGACCACACCCAGCTTGGGCACGAGCGTGGTGAAGGCGTAGTGGCCGACCTTGGCCCCGGCGTTGGAAACCGCATTGATCAGCGTGCTCTTGCCGGCATTGGGCAAGCCCAGCAGACCAACATCGGCGAGCAGCTTGAGCCGCAGCCAGACCCACATTTCCTGGCCTGGCACACCCGGCTGGTGCTGGCGCGGAGCGCGATTAGTCGAGCTCTTGTAGCTGGCATTGCCGCGTCCGCCCATGCCGCCTTCGAGAAAAACGACGCGCTGCCCGACCTCTGTGAAGTCAGCCAACACTTCTTCCTTGTCCTCGGACAGGACCTGGGTTCCGACCGGCACCTTGATCACCATGTCGGGGGCACCCGCTCCCGTCCGGTCCCTGCCCTGCCCGTGAGAGCCGCGCTTGGCCTTGAAATGCTGTGAGTAACGAAAGTCAATCAGCGTATTGAGGCCCTGGACGGCCTCGAAAATGATGTCGCCGCCCTTGCCTCCATTGCCGCCGTCGGGCCCGCCATATTCGACGTACTTTTCCCGTCGGAACGAGACCGCTCCAGGGCCGCCGGCCCCCGATTTCAGGTAGATCTTGGCTTGGTCAAGGAAATGCATAGCCGCCCAGTTAGTGACTCAGCAGCAAAAGCGCCAGTATCAGCGCCGCGAAATCGTTGCGCGCGAGGGGAGAGCGGCCAGCGAGGCTGGCGCGCGCCCTACGCACACCGAACTCGCCTCGGCGCGCCGATGAGGCAAACTCTATTCGTTGTCGTCCTGTGGAGACGGCTGCACGACGGGTTCAGAGGTGAAGACCACTTCCTGTCCAGGTGCCGGCCGCGGCGCAACCGGTGCAGTCCCGAAGCCCGGTGTCGCGGTCGCCGCTTCCATGGTGTTCGCCGCGGGCAGGTCTGCAGCGGCCGTTCCCGATTGCAGGACAGGCTGCTGCTGGATTGTTGGCGCAAAGTCAGCCGCGCTGGCACCGGGATCCACGCTCGGTATCGGCGTCTGGGCTTCGCTGCTCACTGACGGAAGCTGCGAAACTACCGGTGCCGCTACCATGCCTTCCTCTACCGGTAGTTCGGCCACGACTACCGGGGCACCCTGACCAGGAGCCGGCAAAACCTCTACCGTTCCGGTAAGAGCGTCGATCGCCAGCCCTTCAGGCGTTTCGCGGTAAAAGACCTGCTCACTCGGTGTCGGTGCAAGCGAGCCCGTACGAATGCCCGTTGGAGCCGGGGTCCCGGGAATTGCGTCCGGTCCGTAGGTAGCCGTCCAATTCGCCAGATTGCTCTGGTAGGCAGCATAGGAATTGTAGAAATTCTGGAACACTGCTTCGAGCTGGGGCAGCGCGGTGGCAGCGAAGCCTTCGAGCGTTGCCGCGTCAACCATCAGCGAATTGTTGCTGACGTCCAAAGCAGCGTCGCAGAACGGCCGCATTGCAGGGGGGAGCGCGTAATAATTATAGACCTTAGTCATGTAGGTATCATAGGCGGCCATGCCCTCGGACCGGCCATAACTGTCGCGAAACTCCGCAATGACGGAGTTGTTGGCCGCCCGCAGGGGACGCTCCAGCCGGTCGAGGAATGACTTGTAATTGGGCAGGATCGCCGCGTAGCGCGGGTCAAGACAGTTGAGCGCCGCAACATTGAGCGCCGAGCGCAGGTTCCAGACTCTTTGTGCATCGGAAATCCCGCTGTTTACCGTCAGCCGCGAGCCATTGAGCCCGACCGCCGGGATCGCCATCAATGCCGCAGCGCCCATCGGCGGACGCGGCTTGGCCGGGACCAGCTGTACCGGCGGCGGCGGAGGAGGAGGGGGCGGCGG
>SHLU01000040.1 GCA_004282995.1 Sphingomonadaceae bacterium | reverse complement strand
TCGCAGAAGGCGATTATATGCGAATTTTTGCCGAGGGCCGAGAGTGGCTCTACCATTGCACTCTTGCTCATCTGTCCGAGCAACTCGGGTCCCGGGTTATTCGCCTGAATCGATCGACCCTGGTGCGCAGTGACTTTATTACAAGGATCCGCCACGTAAGAGACAAGTGGGAAGCCCACCTGAAGGATGGATCGACTTGTCGCATTTCGCGTCCCCACGTAAAGGATGTCATCGACCATACATCATCGACAGAGGATGTTGATTCATCGAAAAATCTGATTGCTCGACCGCAATTTTCTAATTTTGCTCGATAGTTGTTGGTGAGTTCGACTTAACGCTCGCACATTTCCTTTCTCATCAAATGAGGAAAGGATAGTTCGATGCAAGAGTTAGTGGAAAAAACCGTCGCCGCAGCAGGTGCAATTGCGCTTGCCGCAGGCTTGGCTGCCGTAGCCATTGCCCCCGCTATGGGGCAAGAAACAGGACGCGATCCGATTGATGTGAAAGCGCCGGTGATTCCCGCCGAGAGGTACGTCGCATACGTATCTTATAGCGATCTCGATCTTGCGACCAAGCGTGGCGAGGATAGGCTTAGGGGCCGCGTAAGGAGCGCTGCACGAGATGTCTGTCCGCACGATTATACGAGGATGGGTGCTGAGCTATCCATGGAATGCCGCAGGATTGCGCGTGTTGGCGCAGAACCGCAGATCGCGTTGGCGGTGACCAGAGCACAGCAAATCGCAATGTACGGCAGCAGTGATATCGCTCCAGTGCGCATTGCATTGAAACTTGATTGAGTTTCCCCGCAGCACGGGGAAGGGAACGGCTTCCGCAAGGAGGCCGTTCTCGCATCTGCTCCAGCGTAAGTCTTTTATGCGTCGATCCGCGTGTCGGTCGCTCTAGTCCTACTCCGCTGTCAGTCCTGGAGATCCGCTCGGATCTTGTCTTGAAGGACGTTGCGACCATTCGAAGCCTATCGGACTCCATGCCGAGTTGGCGCTGGCCCGTTGTTGGCGAAAGTTGTAGGACGGGAACATTCCGGGTCGCTGGGAAGCTGAGAAGAGGAGAAGGCCATGCTATTTTCGGCCATTAATCTTGCAGTGACAGCGTCAAGCTTAACAATGGCGGGCGAGCATCACGGGCACGATGTGAAAGCACCGACACAGTCCGAGGAAGCCATGATCGACAGCGCGGTGAGCGCTGGACCGCCTTCGGTTACCGAGGCTGCTACGATTGTCGACCATCAAGGCAAGGTTATTCGGGACGGAACCAACGGGTTCATATGTATGCCCGAAAGCGCTGCCATGGGGCCGATGTGCAATGACGGCGTCTGGATGGCCATGCTTGGTGCCTTGATGGCAGGCGAGCCTTTCGAGCGTAGGGAATTCGGACTTTCCTACATGCTGGCCGGGGAGGGTGGCGCCCCGGGCGTCAGTAACATTGATCCTGCGGCGACTGAGCCGACGGCCAGCAATCAGTGGGTCAAGGAAGGACCTCATCTCATGATTATCCTACCGGATCCAAAGGCGTATGCTGGGATATCGGCCAACCCGGCAGATCCTGTCTACGTCATGTGGAAGGACACACCCTACGCTCACCTCATGGTGCGAATTGAGGACGAGAACTAGGCACGCGTAATTTCGGCCCGACTTTGAAGCCTCCGTACCTTGCTTCCGCCAGAATTACATTCGGCGGACCGGGACCCATGCCGTGTTCGCAACTCGCGTCTTTGACTGCCTGAAACCTCCAGATATAATCTGCCCAGGCAGGGTTCTGGACGGGGTGAAATATGGGCGATCGAACTGGTTTCAAGCGGCTTTTGGCAGGACTGCTCACCATCTCGAGCAGTGTGTCTGCCACCGAGCCTGCACCCGCTGCGCAGTATGATGGGCCGGTCATCGATGTCCATCTCCACGCTGATAGTGCGGCTCAGAACGGGCCGCCTGGCCAGTCAATGTGTCCGTTGGAAGGTCCACTTGCGGATATTCAGTTCGATGCAAGCGAAGAATGGCGCCAGGCGCTGATAGAGCGCGGATTCAATCCGCCCTGTGAGAACCCGCTTGTCGGTGCTTCGACTGATCAGGCATTGCGTGACGAGACCATTGCAGAAATGCGTCGGTACAACGTTCGCGGACTTGTCAGTGGCCCATCCGAATATTTGCGGGACTGGGCGGATGCGGCTCCAGATTTTTTCTGGCCGGCAACCAAGTTCTATCTTCCCTCCAATACCGCACCCACGCCGGAACAGGTAACCTCGGCAAAGCAGAGAAATGAAACTTTCGCCCTTGCGGAGATCGTGAACCAATATGCGGGATTGGCACCTGGCGATCCACGCATGGACCCCTATTGGAAAATGGCCGAGCGCGAACAACTTCCGGTTGGTATCCATATTGGACTTGGCCCTCCCGGGGCGGTCGCGCTTTACCCCGAGTTCCGAGCGATGAGTCCGCTCGAGCTTGACCCTGTCCTGAAACGTTTTCCTCGTCTCAGGATCTTCGCGATGCATGCCGGGTATCCTTATCTCGAGGATATGAAAGCGATGCTCTACCTCTATCCTCAGTTGATGGTGGAGACGGGCGTGCTCCAGTTCCAGATCCCCCGAGCAGAGTATTACGCCTACCTCGAAGGTCTGGTTCGTGCCGGGTTCGCCGATCGGATAATGTTCGGATCGGACCAGATGAACTGGCCTGCCGCAATCGGGGAGGGAGTGCGGGCAATCAATGCAGCACCCTTTTTGAACTACGAGCAGAAAAAGGCGATCCTGCATGACAACGCAGCGCGCTTTCTCCGCGTGGAAGGCGGAATACCCGGATAATTCCCAGTGACCGAGCTCAGTAATGAAATAAAGTCGGCGGGTTTGAGAACACCCCTCGTCATCTTCATAATTTTGGAGGAAAAATCGGCGGTTAGGCCAGGAATTTCCGTTAAGTCGTGAATTGGCCTACAGTTGTCTCACGATGACCGATCCTCGAGATCTTTCCCCTGGCGTCTTGGCCAGGGTTTTTGCGGCTTATCTTGCGCTAATGGGTGTGATCTACGGCTTGGTCTATTCGATCGGTGGCGTTTTCTACGATCTTGCGCATGGCGGTTTGAATGCGGGCACGGCCATAGCATTTCTTGCGCTAGTCGTCGTGCCAATCCTGGCTGCGCTGATTGGTATCATCGTAGGTTATGTATTCGCTCGGCCGGTTGCCTGGGTACTGATGCACCTGTGAGTATCAACTTACGTTTCAGGACTGCAGCCATAGTTCGGCGGCTTCCTCCTGGTGTGGTTCGAAGCCCTTTATCTGGATGCCGGGAAACATCGCACCCTCAATCTCTGCAGCATTCCTGATCCATTTAGCATCGCTCAGCACAGCACACCTGTCGAATTTGCCGAGCAAGCTGAATAGTTTTGGGAGGCGGGTGAGTTCGACACCGATGGCTCCGATTGTAGGCAAGTTGAACTCGGATATCCGGTAGAGCATCTGGCCGTGAATGATGCCGTCTGACTTGTCGATCAACTCATCCAGACCGGCGCGCATGCCGTCAGCATCAAGCTTTCCGTCAAACTCGATATCAATCCGATTGTTTGCTGGTTTGGTGATCTTGAGCATGGCAGGCCTCCCAATGTTTTCTGAATCCACGACAGTCACTGCGTGTTGTCGTAAGCCTCGCCATGATAGGCGGCTGTGTCGCGGTTGGCATTGACCTAGGTCAATGACGGATTCCCGACCAATTGGTAAACTTGTCCAGCGACCCAAGGCATCTTCCTGATGCCATGCCTCGTCCCTGAGTATACCAGCACTACTGGTTCACTCAGGGTTTTTTTTGGCATCTAGAGATAGGCCTCAATCTCGCTTTACCCTAATCTGGATCCGAGCAGCGGGCGGGGCTACTCTAGCAAAACATTGGATATTGCCTAGAATCCCAATCCAAGCCGCAACCCGACGCGAGCATCCGGCGCGTCGGCGGAAAGCCCTGCGCTTCCTTCTAGGCCCAGCCGTAGCTTTGACGACAAGCCGGTGTTGAGGCTGACCCCAACGCTCTGGCGATCTCCGAGATCTTCCGTCGCCGATTGTTCATAGGCGTAGCTGAGCGTGACCGAACTGGTTTCACCCACCAGGATATGGCTTCCCGCCGAACCCGACAACGTGTTGCGAACCTCGTAGCCTTGCGGCTCACCGATGACCGTATAGCCAGCATTAACGAAGGGCACGAGGGATCCGAGCCGCTTCGATAGATGTCCTGAAATGCCGTAATCAAACTCGCCGCTGCCCAATCCCGCCTCACGTGAGGCGGTGGGAACTTTTACCGAACCGGAAAGGACGGCGTGAACCTCGCTGACCGGCAGCTGATAACCTGCTTGCAACTGGAGATCGCCGATCCCTTCGCGTTTGACTGTAGTGGTCTGTGAAGTGGGCGTGGCAAACAGCGGAGTGGCAAGAATTCCGCCTTGGCTGACAATTAGTTCCTCGGGAGCCGACGTGATCACGTAGGGTATCGTTGCCGACAGGGTGAGGGGGCCATTTCTTACAGCCACTCCAGCGCTGATCGATGTCGTTTCGTAGTCTTGGTCGTTGATATCCCCGGTGGCATAATCGGCCCCGGCGAGAAACGTGATTTCAGTATCCGCTCGCCGCTCGTCGGAGGAAGTGGCAGGATCCTCCTGAGCGAAAGCGGGCGTGCTCAGGCATGACAGTAGAAAGGTGAATTTCGCGATATGCATCGGGATTTGGCTCCATGATTAGGCAGGGCCGGTAGGCCTCTTGTATGCAGGGAACGAGCGAGAGGGCGGGAATCATCCATCTTCACGCAAATCTTTCTGACAATGACCAGCGGGGGTACAACCTGTCAGCAGGACCCAGTGCCAGGAGACCTGGCCATGAAGGAGGCGCAGCATCTACGAATTCAATTGTGCGGCGCACAATCACATTCTATCTGGCGACTTATCCGGCGTGATCCGGTTGGCATAGATACGTCCACCGACGTCTGATGCCCCTTCATAGGTTGCAATTCTATGTTTGATACGATTGCGCCGCTAGCGGCGGATTTGCTTCCCTTCATCCTGGTCGGTTTTGCAGCGCAGATTATTGATGGGGCGCTTGGCATGGCGTTCGGCGTCATCACGCAAACCATGCTTGTCAGCGTCATGGGTTTGCCGCCTGCCACTGCCTCTGCAAGTGTGCACCTTGTCGAACTGTTCACGACCGGAACATCGGGCGCCAGTCACCTTTGGCGCAAGAATGTCAACTGGCCCCTGTTCTGGCGGCTGGTTCCGGCTGGTGTGGTAGCCGGCGTTCTTGGCGCCTATGTGCTGTCCAGTGTAGATGCCTCGGCCGCCAAACCATTTGTCATGGTCTATCTGGCCGCGATCGGCATCTTCCTGTTCTACAAAGCGATCCTCTTCGGGCGCTGGCCGCGTTTCAAGGACCCGCGCTACACCAGGCCCCTAGCGTTTGTTGGTGGGTTTCTCGACAGCGCTGGCGGTGGGGGCTGGGGGCCGGTCGTGACCTCGAACCTGTTGGTACAAGGCGCAGACCCGCGGACCACCATCGGTACGGTCAACTCGGCAGAGTTTCTTCTGACTTTGGCCGTTTCGATAACCTTCCTCGTCACCCTTGGCTTTTCAGCCTTCAGCGAAGCTGTGGTTGGCCTGATTATCGGCGGTGTCATTGCTGCCCCGATCGGGGCTGTGCTTACCAGCCGCGTCAACGCTCGCTGGTTGCTGTTCATGGTGGCGGTTGTCCTGACGGCCACCAGCATCTTCTCGATCACGAAGGCATGGTTTTTCTGATCATGCCCGGTCCTTTTGGATGAACAGATAAGAACAGGTGGTATCGTTGATGGACCTCAACCTTGCATCGGTTCTCTTCCTCGCGTTCGTCATCAACCTGATCGGGGCCCTGGCCTATGCCGCTCGGATAGCGGGCGTTCGCACCGGTAGAATCGCCATGAGCTTCGCGTTATTTAACGTGTTGCTTCTGGTGTCGCGCCTTTCCAACGGTTTCTTGGCCCCATTGGTAGCCAAGCGCGTCGAGAACGGGCTGTCCGGAGACATCTCGGGCAACCTTGTCGCGGATTTCCGATGGCTGCTCTTCGCCGCCTTCCTCGGTGTGTTGATGGGATTGGTTCTTGTGCCGACCGCGCAGCGAGTGTTTGCGTCAGCAATCTCCGCGGTTCAGCCGAGGCAGTCGCTTGCAAGAACCTTGCTGCGAGGCCTCTCTCCCGGCGGCCTGCGAATGCTGAGGCTATCCCTCTCGGTTCCCAAAAAGGCATCGATTGGCTCTGGCAAGCCCTACGAGTTGACCTGGGGGGTCTTGCTGGCGAATTGCCTCGCTCAAAGCTTGTTGGTGGTCGGGGTATTCGCCTCGCTCTATGCGGGATATCTAAACCCGGAATACCGGGTCACCGCGTCGCAACTATCGGCAGTCGTGAACGGGGTTGCGACCATATTGTTGTTTCTTTTCATCGATCCCCATCTGTCGATCCTGACCGATGATGTGGTTGACGGCAAACTGCCGGAAGCGTCGTTTCGCAGAGCTATCGCATGGGTCTCAGCAAGCAGACTTTTGGGAACCCTGCTCGCGCAGGCTCTTTTCCTGCCCGCGGCCATCGCGATCGCCTGGATATCAAACCTCATTTGAAGTCGGGACTACACAGCATCTGCGATGTGGCTCAAGATGCCATTCCTGGAAGCATTCCTGCGGGTCAGGAAGGAGGTCTTGGGCGTGGCTACGCCCGGGTTAAGCCCAACGGAGCAGAACTTCTCCGCGTGAACTCGGACTCGGTTCATTCCTTGGCTACGGAGCCTGGCAGGAGGGGCACGAACCGGACCGGAGAGATTTTTCGCCTTTCCCAGTTGTCCTCTTTTATGCGTGTCACGCAAACAAGTTGCTGGATCGATCCGTCCCCTAACGGAATGACGAGGCGGCCGTTGATCTTCAGTTGCTGTTGGAGTGGCAGGGGGGCGTCACGACTGCAGGCGGCAACGAGTATCGCGTCGAATGGAGCTTCCTGTGGCAGGCCATTCATCCCGTCGCCGGCAATGATGTGGCAATTTTCGTATCCAAGAGCCTCGATGCGTTGGCGCGCCTGGCGTGCAAGGGTCTCGTGCCGTTCGATGGCAAACACCTCGGCGGCGATACGCGACATCACAGCGGCAGCAAAACCTGAGCCCGCGCCTACTTCCAGGACCACGTGCGATCGTTCGATACCTGCGGCCTCGATCATGGCCGCCACAATGTATGGCTGCGAAATAGTCTGACCTTCGCCGATGGGAAGGGGCCTGTCTTCATAGGCCAGATCGGCGAGATTTTCCGGAACGAAAAGCTCGCGCGGGACAGTCCGGAACGCGGCGAGGATACTCGGTTGCGAGATGCCGCGGGCCTCGATCTGGTCCCGGACCATTCGCTGTCTTCGGTCTTCGATCTGGCCCATACTATCCCTCCCCGGAAGGTCATTACCTTCGAGCGTATCAAGTCCCTCGTTTGCCAGGACTGCTCCGGATCGGTGTAGCCTAGATTACCCAGGAAGAGGGATTTTCCGAGGTAGTCTTTCCTTGGCCGTCATCCCGGGCCAACTCCTTGAAGGCTCGGTCTTGCGAAAGAAATACCTTGCCATTGAGCTCATCGAGGAAATGGGTCCGCTTGAGCCGGTCCATGACTGGTCCCTTCACCTCAGAAAGGTGCAGGCCCAGACCACCGTCGATAAGCCGATGGTTGATCGCTTCCAGGCTCTCCAGGCCCGACGCGTCGATTTCATTCACCGCACTGCACATGAGAATGACGTGGCGAACCTCTGGGTGATCTGCGACCTGTTCAAGGACATATTCCTCCAGCCAACGCGCATTGAGATAGGTCAGACTTTCGTCGATGCGGATCGAAAGAACATGCGGTACGGTTATGACCGAATGCCGCTCGACATTGCGGAAATGCTCGGTTTCGGGGACCCTTCCGACGATTGCCGCATGAGGCCTCGATGCTCGCCAGAGATAGAGGAGCAGGCCCACCGCCACGCCGGCAATCACGCCCATCTCCACGCCCGCCAACAACGTAATGACGATGGTTGCGAGATGGGCGGTAAAGTCCGCCTTCGAATAGCGCCACAATTTGCTGGGAGTCTTGAGATCGACGAGGCTCAGGACAGCTACGATAATGGTTGCAGCCAGTGTCGCAATCGGGAGCGAAAAAAGCAGCGGTGTGAGGAACAGCGAGGCAAGTGCGATACCCACTGCGGTAAAAGCGCCTGCGGCTGGCGTTTCTGCGCCGGCATCGAAATTAACTACCGAGCGAGCGAAACCGCCAGTGACCGGATACCCGCCGGAAAATGCGCTTGCGATATTGGAGGCGCCCAGGCCGATCAGTTCCTGATCGGGATCAATGCGTTGACGCCTCTTGGCCGCCAAGGTTTGCGCGACCGAGACGCTTTCAACGAAACCGATGATCGAGATGAGCAGCGCCGGTACCCAAAGCTGTGCGATCAGGTCCAGGTTGGTTGATGGCACTGCGAAAGGGGGTAAGCCCGATGGTATCGGTCCGACGAGATTGACACCCTTTTCACCGAGATTGAGCAGGATCACCGCCAGGATTGTCACCGCCACCGCGATGACCGGTCCGGCCTTTGCCACGATATCGGCGGCTCGAATTCCCAGCCCGAGCCTGGTCAGTGCGGGTTTGAGTCCAGTCCGGACCCAGAACAGGAACAGGGTTGTCGGGATGCCGATGACCAGCGTCCAAAGGTTTGTCTCCCCGACTGAACGAGCAAGGGAACCGAGCATTTCCGGCCAGTTGTCACCCGACGCCGACACGCCGAGGATATGCTTGATCTGGCTTGTGGCGATCAAGATGCCGCTCGCGGTGATGAAACCGCTGATGATCGGGTGCGACAGAAGGTTTGCGAGAAAACCCAGGCGCAGGAGGCCGAGTACGGTGAGCATTATGCCGGAAAGTGCGGCGAGAGTGATGGCCGCTTCCATATAGGCAGCGGTGCCGGTCGCCGCGACTGCACCCGCTGCCGAAGCTGTCATCAACGACAATACGGCTACCGGCCCGACCGCGAGCGTCCGGCTGGTGCCGAATATCGCATAGGCCACTAGGGGAAGTATCGAGGCGTATAATCCGACCACAGGCGGCAGACCGGCCAACAGCGCATAGGCCAGGCTTTGCGGAATCAGCATGATGGTGACGATGACCGCAGCTACGAGGTCATTGGTCAGAACTGATCTGTTATAGGTGCCAGCCCATCCAAGTATCGGGAGATAACGTGCGATAGTGCCTGGCACGGCCATGATAATCCCTGGTCCCCTCTAGGGTTAGTCGCGCTTTTCCAGAAAGCGTGCGATTAACATCCCAACCAGCATAGCCGCGATGAACGCAACAGCTTTGGCCGGGGCTATGACGAGAGCCGCAAAACCCGGGCCGGGACAGAGCCCAGCGATGCCCCAGCCGATGCCAAACAGCGCCGCGCCGCCCACCAGCGAGGGAGTAAGGTCCGTCCGGTCGGGCAATGCGAATACGCCCGCAACGATTGGTTCGGCCATGCGCGCCTGAAACCTCCAGGCAATTGCCATGACAATCACTGCGCCGCCCATGACAAAGGCAAGCGTAGGGTCCCATTCACCGAAAATATCGAGAAAACCCCGTACACGGGCAGGGTTGGTCATTCCTCCCAGCGCAAGTCCGGCGCCGAAAAGGATACCCGAAATCAGGGCAATCGGTGCGAGCCGGGTCATTGTATCACCTCCCAGCCGATTGCGTTCATCACAGCAACAGTCGCAATTCCTGTTGCCATGAAGGTTATCGTCGCCACCACTGATCGGCGCGAGAAGCGGCTCACGCCACACACTCCGTGGCCACTTGTGCAGCCGCTGCCGATCCGCGTGCCGATCCCGACAATCAGACCAGCGATCAGGATAGGAAGAAAGCCGGCGAATTGAGCTTCCACTCCGCCGGTTACGAGGACAACGATTAACGCGCCCAGCGGAAGACCGACGATGAAGTTCCAGGCGCTGCCTTTAGGCAAGCCGGAATCTGTGATCCCGAAGGCTCGCGCAGCGATCCCCGAAACGCCAGCGATGCGCCCGATACCCAGCAGCATGGTGGCTGCTGCCAAGCCGATCAGGATTCCGCCGGCCAAGCCTGCGACTGGAGCAGCGTCAGGAAAGCCAGGAAGTGTCATGCCGTTTCGAACTCGAATGGGGAATCGACTGCCTTAGAGGCTGCATCATTCATCGCGCTGATCCTCGGTTCGTAAGATACCTTCGTTGATCCTTGCAACGATGGTCTCCTGAAAATGTTTCCCGGGCATCCTGCATCGTGCGCTCAATTCAGCCAACTCTCGCCGCGGTTTTGTGGCGCCCGGCGATCGCCTTACCGGTTGGTCGTTTTCGGCCCCTTCTGCGGTTTCCCTCCCTTGAAGGCCTTGGCAGGCTTGCCACCGAAGCCTTTGCGGTGCGGTTTGACCTTGCTGTCACGCTGGCCACCACCGGGCGAACCCTTGCGGTTTGCACGCGCTGTTTCCCGAGGGCCGGTCGGTGAAGCTTCGATGGTAATGTTCTCTTCGTCGCTATCGGTTCCTGCCGTGCGAGCGACGGCATCGGAGAACTTGTCAGCGATCTTGCGCGGAATCTGAACGAAGGTTTCGTTCGGACCGATCCGGATCGCGCCGATTTCGTTCCGAGTGATATGTCCCCGGCGGCACAGCAGCGGCAGGATCCAGCGCGGGTCGGCATTGCGCCGGCGGCCGATATCCATGCGGAACCAGACCGTATCCTCGAACCCGGGACGATGCTTTTCCTGTTGCGCGGCGCGCCGAGCTTCGGGTGTATTGGCAATGAGATCTTCCGGCTCGGGAAATTTGGAGCGGTGCGCCTGGACGAGCATGGCCGCAATCTGCTGCGGGGTGCGTTCGGCCAGCAGCCGGTCCGCCAGTTCGCGGTCGCCCTCATCGATTTCGACCGGCTGGAGGAGCGTTTCCAGAAGACGTTCGCGGTCTTTGGCCCGGATTGCCTCCCGGTCGGGTGCTTCGGTCCACTCGGCATCAAGCTTGGCATTGCGCAGCATCGACTCGACCCGGCGACGGCGCGAGAAGGGAACCACCAGGATCGCGGTACCTTTCTTGCCCGCTCGGCCGGTGCGCCCAGAACGGTGTTGAAGGGTCTCGGCATCGCGCGGGATTTCGACATGGACGACCAAGCTCAGTGTCGGCAGGTCGATACCGCGCGCAGCGACGTCGGTGGCAACACAGACGCGCGCACGGCGGTCGCGCAGAGCCTGCAAGGCCTGGTTGCGTTCCGATTGCGTGTGCTCGCCTGACAGCGCGACTGCGGCAAATCCGCGTTCCTGCAACGTAGCGTGCAAGTGCCGAACCTTTTCCCGCGTGGCGCAGAACAGGATCGCCGTTTCCGCCTCGTGATACCGCAGGAGGTTTACCACCACGTTCTCGATTTCCGGCGGCGACACGACGATTGCCTGGTAGGAAATGTCGCCATGGCCGCGATTGGCGCTGACGGTTGCGATCCGTAGGGAGTTTTTCTGATAGCGGCGGGCAAGCGCCTCGATCGGCCGCGGCATGGTGGCGGAGAACAGCAGCGTCCGCCGCGTATCGGGCGTCGCGTCGAGAATTTCCTCGAGCTCCTCGCGGAAGCCCATGTCGAGCATCTCGTCGGCCTCGTCGAGCACCACAGCCTTTAGCGCAGAAAGATCGAGCGCGCCGCGTTCCAGGTGGTCGCGCAGGCGGCCAGGGGTACCAACCACGATGGTGGCACCAGATTTGAGCACCTTGCGTTCCGCAGACGGGTTCATGCCGCCAACGCAAGTGGCAACCCGTGCGCCGGCCTTGCCATAGAGCCAGGCCAGTTCGCGGCTTACCTGCAAGGCCAGCTCCCGGGTTGGTGCGATCACCAGCGCTGCAGGGGCAAGTTCGAAAGGGATTTTGCCGCTGTCGTCCAGCAGCTCATCTGCGAATGCCAAGCCGAATGCGACGGTCTTGCCCGAGCCCGTCTGCGCCGAGACGACCAGATCGCGGCCACGTGCTTCTGGTTCGAGCACAGCTGCCTGCACCTCGGTCGGCTCGGCATAGTCTCGCTCGGCGAGAGCGGTCTGAAGGGTTTCGGGCAGGTCGGTAAATTTCATGTCATGGCCTCAGGGCAAATTGCGCGCCGCCGCGCGTGATGTGGCCACGAAGGCCATCAAGAATGGGTGTTGGGTTAGGGAGGCGATTGTCGGCCAACCGCGTTTGCCAACGCCCATACTCGGGAAAAGCGTTCTTGGCTTGCAAAAAGTTCCGAGCGATCAACTGGGGGCGCCTCTGCCGCCGCCATTTCAGGGCAGGGCGCTGAAACGCTGTCACTGTTGCCAATTCATATCGAGGGTGCATAAGCTGCTTGATCAGGGTGTCCTGCATGCACGATGGAAGATTGGAGTGGGCACCCGGCGTGGTCGCATGAACTGCAATTCCTTGAAAGGAGCAGCCATGAGCGACTTGCCCGTACGCCGTCACGTCTACCAGAACCACCATCTCGACTCTACGCGCTGGAACTGGTTCACGCCGCGCGCTGACGACATCATCATTGCCACGTCGTACAAGGCGGGTACGACCTTGATGCAGACGATAGTCGGCAATTTGCTGTTCCCCGATGATGACATGCCCGGACCAGCTTCGGAACTTTCCCCCTGGCTTGATTTCAGGTTGTTTCCACTAGAACTGATTTTGGGTCAGTTGGAGGCGCAGCAGCATCGACGATACATCAAAACGCATACTCCGCTCGATGGTCTGCCATT
>SHLU01000039.1 GCA_004282995.1 Sphingomonadaceae bacterium | reverse complement strand
CTGCGTGGCGCTGGCGATTGCCGCTGCTCTGTTTGATCGCAAGGTCGCGTGGTGGAGCGTGGGTGGCTTCTTCGCTGCAGCGGTAGTCAACGTCGCCACCCTGTGGCCCTTTATCGCCATTGCCCCCAACCAGATCGCGCTCGATGAAAACGAGGGGGCCGACTGCTTCACAGCGCTCTCGCTCAACGTCTACATGGACAATCGCGATTACGCTCGCACCGCGCAGCTAATCGACCGCGAGGATCCCGATATCCTGTTGCTGCTCGAGCCGGACCAGGCATGGGCCGATGCGCTCGAGCCGCAACTGGCTCGCTACGAAACGCGGGTCGATGAGCCGCTCGACAACACCTATGGTCTTATATTCGCCACCCGGCTGCCGGTGGACCGCGCCGCGATCTCCTCCGAAGCGGGCGTGCTGACCCCGACGCTGTATGCCTCGATGCGCGGTAAGCGCGGCACGCCCTTCGATTTTGTCGGCCTCCATCCGCGTCCGCCCGGCCCCAACCAGGACACCGAGGAGCGCGACAATGCGATCCTGCGCACCGACGATGCCACCAGCAAACTGTCCAAGGATGTCGTCCTGATGGGCGATTTCAACGATGTGCCATGGTCGCACACGATGACTGCCCTGCGCGAGCGGGGCGAATTCCAGGACCCCCGCGTCGGGCGCGGCACCATGCCGACCTTCCCCGCCGACTGGGCATGGCTGGGGTGGCCGCTCGACCATATCCTCGTACGCAACGGAGTCGCCGTGCGCGACTTCACGGTGCTGGAAAATGTTGGAGCCGATCACCTGCCGCTACGCGCGCAACTGTGTCTGGTCTCGGAGGAAGAGCGCTAGTCCAACGCTGCCGGGCCGAAGGCGTGGGGCAGCAGAACGCTGAGCCGCACACGCTCGACCCTGACTGTCCCGACGCAGAGGATTTCCGGATCGGTATTCCCCAGCTGCGCCAGTTCGTTGAGGACCTGTCGGCAGCGGCCACACGGTGTGATCGGTTCGCCGCCGCCCTTGTCGCTCGGCCCGACCACGGCAACCGCCTCCAGTCCACCACGCCGCCCCTCGGCCATGGCGCGCCCAACCGCCACGGTTTCGGCGCACAAGGCCAGGCCGTAACTGGCATTCTCGACATTGGTGCCCGTGACCACGCTGCCATCGGCAAACCGCATCGCGGCGCCCACGGCATAACCCGAATAGGGTGAATAGGACCGCTCCGCAGCCTCGCGAGCGGCGGCAATCAACTGTTCGTCGGATTTGGTCATGGCCTCACCACCACCCATTCCAGCGGCTCCTCGCTTGCTTCATTCACCAGCGCCTCGTTGACGCTCCATAGCAGCCACGGACGCTGCGCATAGGTCGGCTCGAACCTTGTTCGATTGAGCCAAAGCTGGCGTTCGAGCATGCCGGATATGGAGTAGGACGCCTCGAACTGCGGCTCCACTTTCAGGATGACCGGCTTGCCGGTATGCATCTCGACCTGATTGATGAAAGTCATCAATTCGCTTTCGACAGCCGCCTCGCTGACCCGTTCTTCGCATTGTTGGGCGGTTGGACCCAAAGCGATGACCGGTGGCAGCATTTCATTGCTGCGTGGGACCATGGTGACGAAGTTGGCCGATTGCGGCCCGGCCTTCTCGCACGGATCATATCGGTGGACGGCGCCAGCCTTGAGCCCGGCTTCACGGGCGCGGGCGAGGTTGCGTCCGAATCGCTCGTCATGCGCAGCAGCGCCGCTACTCGCCTCCAGATAGGCGAATGACCCACCGATTGCTGCGATGGTCCGGAAATTGACGGTGCCGTGATGCTGGGAGACCAGCGCCCCCTGGTCAGGGTAAAGATCTTCAGATGGCCGCCAGAGCTGGATTTCCCACCAACCCCAGGCCAGCAGCCCGGCGATCACCAGCACTGCAGCTCCTAGCCCGCGAAGCCACCATCGTTTCGAAGTAGAAATCCTGCGCCCCATGCCCCAGCCTAGCTCTTGATATGCAAGACGCAAATGAGCGTGAAAAGCCGCCGTGCAGTAGCGAAATCGGTCTCGACCTTGCCTTCCAGCCGCTCCATCAGCAGTTCCGCCGCGTGGTTATGGACGCCGCGTCGCGCCATATCGATTGTTTCGATCTCACTGGGCGTTGCCTTGCGGATGGCCTGGTAATAACTGTCGCAAATGGCAAAATATTCGCGGATTGGGCGGCGGAAACGGGCCAGCCCAAGCACCAGCAGTTCGAGCGGCTCGTCATCCCCATTGCGAATATCGAGGGCAAGCCGGCCATCCTGTACCGACAGCCTGAGTCGGTAAGGCCCGGTCGCCCCCGCTTCGCTGGCGCGCACGGGCCTGAAGGTATTTTCCTCGATCAGGTCATAGATAGCCACCCGTCGTTCCTGCTCGATATCGGCATTGCGCCACAGGATCGTGTCTTCGTCGAGTTCGATATGGGAGATACTGTGCTGGGCCATCGGATGGGGGATGCTTTCGCAGATTTGCCGCCCTTCCGGCAAGCCGCTTGCGAACTCGTCCCCAATATCCACATGCAATGAATGTGTCCTGCCCCTTGCGCGCACAGAGCCGACACCGCAAACAGCCGCCATGTCCGATACCGATCTTCTCCAGCGCAGCGAAACCCGGGATACTGATACCGCCGCTCAAACCCGCTCGCTTCCGGCCAATGTCGAGGCGGAAGCAGCGTTTCTGGGTGCTGTGTTGATCGACAACCGGGTTGTCGAAGATCTGCCAATCGCGATTCGGCCTGAACATTTCTTCGCCTCGATTCACCAGCGCATCTACGAACGCATCCTGACCCTCATTGATCGCAATGCGACCGCCAGCCCGGTCACGCTCAAACCCTATTTCGACGGCGATGAGGAATTGAAGGAGCTGGGAGGCTCGACCTATCTCGCGCGGCTGACCGCAGACGGACAAGGCCTGCTTGCAGCGCGCGACCTGTCCCAGCAGATTTATGACCTGGCGCTGCTGCGCGAATTGGTAACGGTGGGCCGCACGCTGGTCGAAGGCGCGCTCGACACGAGCGAAGAAGTCGAGCCGATGCGCCAGATCGAGGCCGCCGAATCATCGCTTTACAAGGTCGCCGAAGGGGCCAGCAGCGGCAGCGAGGCCAAGGATTTCAAGGGCGCGGCCATGACCGCGATCCGTATGGTCGAAGCAGCCATGAATTCGGGCGGCGGCCTGTCGGGCAAGACTAGCGGGCTGGAAGTAATCGACCAGAAGACCAGCGGCCTGCACGATTCCGACCTTATTATCCTCGCCGGTCGCCCGGGCATGGGCAAGACATCGCTGGCGACCAATATCGCCTTCAACTGCGCCGAGGAGCACCTCAAGTGGCAGCGTGACGGGGGCGAGTTCAACTATGGCGCGCCGGTGGCGTTCTTCAGCCTTGAGATGAGCGCCGACCAGCTGGCGACGCGTATCCTGGCCGAGCAGGCCGAGATTTCCTCAGAGAGCCTGCGCAGTGGCCGGATGAGTCGCGACGATTTTCAGAAGCTGGCCATGGCGAGCCAGAACCTTTCGGAACTGCCGCTCTATATTGACGACACGCCGGCACTGACCATTGCCTGGCTGCGAGCGCGCGCGCGCCGGCTAAAGCGCCGGCACGATATCGGCCTGATCGTGGTCGACTATCTGCAATTGCTGCAAGGTTCGGGCCGCGCAAACGATAACCGGGTCAACGAAATTTCCGAAATCAGCCGCGGTCTCAAGACCCTGGCGAAGGAGCTCGAGCTGCCTGTGATCGCGCTGTCGCAGCTCAGCCGGGCAGTCGAGCAGCGCGACGACAAGCGGCCTATGCTGTCCGACCTGCGCGAATCTGGCTCGATCGAGCAGGACGCAGACATGGTCTGGTTCATCTACCGCGCCGATTATTACCACGAGGCAATCCGGCCCGACCCGCCGACCGGAAGCTCGTCTGAATCCGACGAAATAAAGTATCGCGAATGGGAAGACCGCTATCTCGAGCTCAAGAACAAGGCCACGCTGATCATTTCCAAACAGCGTCACGGTTCGACCGGCAATGTCCCACTGCACTTCCAGAGCGAGATCACCAAGTTTACCTCGCCCAATCTCAAGGATTATTCGGATTGGGGTTACGAGGAATAGTGTGTTCCTTCCGCTTCAACCGCCAATGTTGAGGCGCCGGCTCACCGTGTAGTCGACGGTGGTGACGAGAAAACAGCCGATCCACCCGGCGATCCTGCGATCGGCAGGCTCGCTTCCGACAGCTTGTTAATGAACTCGCGCACCCGATCAGCCAGCGCTGAATCCTCGACCCGAACCATGAGTTCAAGGTTCAGTCGGATCGAGCGATGGTCAAAGTTGGCGCTGCCGAAGTACACTGCATCGTCAATGACCAGCAATTTCATGTGCAGCTTGCAGGGCTGGAACTCGTAGATGTCTGCGCCTGCGTACAGCAGGGCGCGATAGGTGGCGCGAGCAGCGGCCACCGTCGCGCTGTTGTCCGATTTAGCCGCCATGACGAGGCGCGCATGACCGCGCCGGGCGAGGCGGCGGATATGACGACGAAAAGCCCGCGGCGGTGAAAAATACGCCATGATGAGATCAAGCCGGCTGCCTTTGGCAAGATCGCGCTTGACCGTTCGGGACCAGTTGTTCGGGCTACGTGTCGGTCCGCCAACCAGCAATCGCACAGGCCCGTCACCCGGTTCCCAGTGCGCAACCATTTGACGTACGGCGCGAAGTTGCGCCCGGTCGTTCTGGGCCCAATCTTCGAGCAGGGCGAACCAGTCGAGCAGGTCGTCTACCAACGGGCCTTCGACCTTCACGCCGATATCGCACCAGCCATTTTCGGCCGGCGGGTTGAAATAATGCTCGGAAATATTGAAGCCCCCCAGCAGGGCCGTATGGCGGTCGGCTATTGTCATCTTCTGGTGGTTGCGGACCAGATAACGCCGCGAAACCTTGGCATTGAAGAAGCAGAAGCGGGCCCCGGCATCAATCAGCGGCTGGAAAAACTCCTCGGATGCATCGCTGCCAAAGCGATCGACTATCAACGAGATTTCGACCCCGCGCCCGGCAGCGGCGACCAGTGCATCGCGCACCGGATTGCCGGCCAGATCGTCCTGAAACATGTAATAGAACATGTGCAGCGACTGTTTCGCTTCCTGGATCATCTCCAGCAACGCATCGAAACGATGCACCCCGTCGGGCATGAAGCAGAACTTATGCCCTTGTGTGTCAGCGTAGAAAGGATCGGGGTAGGAGAAGCTCGGGGATGACTGAGATGATTCCATGGTTTCCCCTTGCCGTGCTGCCAGCCAGCCTGCAACCGCTTGCCTCTCCAGCGAACAGAACCTTGACTCGTTCCCGTCACCAACCTATTTCGCGCTCAATCCCGAAATCACTTTTGCTGCGGAGTGCCCCATATGGCGCGCGTTACTGTCGAAGATTGTGTCGACAAGGTTCCCAATCGTTTTGATCTCGTCCTGCTCGCGGCCCAAAGGGCGCGCGACATTTCCGGCGGCGCAGACCTGACCATCGACCGTGACCGGGACAAGAACCCGGTCGTAGCCCTGCGCGAAATCGCAGAGCAGACGGTCAAGCCGAAAGAACTGCAGGAAGCGGTTGTTACCAACCTGCAGAAGATCCTTCCCGACGATGAAGACGAGTTCGATGAAGTCGGCTCGCTTAGCCAGTCGGCCGAAGCACTGCGGATCACTGCCTCGGCACCGACCCGCTCGACCTCGATCGGGGCCGATTTCGACGGCTGATCACGGTTTGACTGAAAACAAAGAGCCGCCCTCATTCAGGGCGGCTTTTTTGTGTCCGGCGACCCTAGTTAATCTCTTTCGCCAGTGCGAGGCAGGAAGGGCAACCACAGGCTCCAGCCGAGCCTGCGGGGTCGGTCGTCCTGCCACCGCGAGAGGCCGATGGTAAGCCCGCGCTGACCGTCCTCAGCCCGATCTACATAAGTGCCGAACAGCCGATCCCAGAACGACATAAACGTGCTGTAATTGCTGTTGGTCTCTTCCATACGCGCCGAGTGATGGATCCGGTGCATGTCGGGCGTCACAATCAATGCGCGCACCGGTTGATCGAGCCAGCCGGGCAGGTGCGTGTTCGAGTGGGTAAACAGGGTCGCCACAGTAAACACCACTTCGAACAGAAAAACTCCCAGCGCCGGTGGCCCGAGTGCCGCAACGATCGCGAGCTTGTAGCCCATTGAGAGAATGATTTCGAACGGGTGAAAGCGGGCCCCCGTGGTGACGTCGAAATCGCGGTCGACATGATGCACACGGTGCAGGCGCCACAGGACCGGCACGCGATGCGTGGCCCAATGTTGGAACCACAGCGCCAAATCGAGCGCCAGGATCGCGATTACGCAGCCGAGCCAGAGAGGCAGATCAAGCTGGTTGAGCAGTCCCCATCCGCGCTCTTCGGCCAGCACTGCCATGCCGACCAGCGCCAACGGAACCAGCAAGCGCAGAGCCAGCGTATCGATCGCGAACAATGCAAGATTGGTACGCCAGCGTGGTGCACGAGGTTGCGTCAGCCGACGAAACGGGACCACCATCTCCAATCCTGCGAACAGGAAGAAGGTAGCGGCGGTGATCGCGAAGAACACGATCGGGGCATCGATCCCGATGATTTCCATTGTCTTCGAGATCGGCCGTCGCCCCTGTTCTTTCAAGCCCGGCGTTTGCACCTTTGGCTGAGCCGCTTATACCTCGGGGCGACGCGAAGGAGGGTGGATGAGCGATTTCGGCGAGGCCCTGGGCACGGCCAGCGAAGGTGGCTTGTTCGCGCGTGTCTTTCGGCGCAAGCGTGGCGAGCCGTCGCCGGCAGGTGATGACCGCCCCCGTCACTGCCGCAACTGTTCAGCAGAACTGGCGGGACCCTACTGCCATGTGTGCGGCCAGAAGGGGCATGTCCATCGTACGATAGGCGCGATCCTGCACGACATCGTACACGGAGTCTTGCATCTCGATGGCAAGCTGTGGCGAACCTTGCCGCTGCTCACGTTTCGCCCCGGTCGGCTGACGCGGGAATATATCGAGGGCAAGCGCGCCCGTTTCGTCAGCCCGATGGCGATGTTCCTGTTCTCGGTCTTCGCGATGTTCGCAATATTCCAGGCTCTGGGCTTCACTACGCCGACCGATTTCGGGTCGCGCGAAACGCTGCAGGCCAACCTCAAGTCTGCCCACGAGAATGCGGTCTCGCAGCGCAGCGCCTTGGCCGAGCAATTAGCCGCCATGCCTGCGGCATCCAGCGAGCGGGTGGAGATCGAGACCGATCTGGAAGAACTCGACAAAAACATCGGGCAACTCGAGGTCGCAAACAGCGCATTAATCGGCGGTGATGAAGAGGGTACAATAGAACTCAATGTCACCGGCATCGAATTTCTCGACGAGGGTATCCTGAAAAAATGGCGCGATAACCCCAGTCTCATGCTCTACAAACTGCAGGCGAACAGCTACAAGTTCAGCTGGCTTCTGATCCCGCTGTCGATCCCGTTCGTGTGGTTGCTGTTCGTCTGGCGGCGGCAGTTCAAAGCCTACGATCACGCGATCTTCGTCACCTATTCGCTGAGCTTTATGTCTCTGCTGTTCATCACGCTGTCGATGCTCGGCATCCTTGGCGTACCGCTCCAGGCTCTGCTGGCGGCCGGATCGATCATCCCGCCAATCCACATCTACAAGCAATTGCGCGGTACCTACGCGCTGCGCCGTTTCTCGGCTATCTGGCGGCTGGCAGCGTTGATGGTCTTCATCAACATCGTCATCGTGCTGTTCCTGCAACTGCTGCTGGTGCTCGGCGCGTTCTAGCGAATACGCGATAACCCGCTGCGGCCCCGCTAGTCGGTTCCGTCGAGTTGCCCGTCGCCCTGATCGGCATCCGTCCGCTCGTCGCTGCGCAGTTCCTTGCCCAGTTGCTGCGCACCTTCGCTGACTTTGTCGGCAGCCAAGATTGCACCTTCGCGAACTTCGTTTTCAATAACCTCGGCATTGGCCTTGGCGTCTTCGGCGGCATATTCGGCCGCCTTCTGCGCATTATCCTCTGTCTCCTGCGAGCATGCACCGGCGAGCAAGAACACCGGGGCGGACAGCATGGCGGTCAGTTCGAAACGCATGGCATTCACTTTGTCCTTGTGTGGTTCAGGCACCCTGAGGGGCTGGCCCGCCGCCAAATTTCTTGCCGGACTTGGGGACTGCCGCGCCGGTAATCGGTTTGACGGTAGGCTTGCCCTTCGACTCATCTGGCCGGTCAAGCTTGCCGTCTTTTAGCAACTGGTTGATCTCGTCGCCTGTCAGCGTCTCGTATTCCAGCATTGCCTGAGCCAGCAGGTGAAGCTTGTCTTCCTGGCTGGTCAGGACTTCGCGGGCTCTGTCGAGACCGTTTTCGACCAAGGCCTTGATCTCGGCATCGATTAGCTTGTTGGTTTCCGCCCCTCCCATCGTGCGGGCGGTCTGGCCCATGCCAAGATAGCCTTCCTGGCTCTGCTCGTATTGCAGCGGGCCCAGCTTGTCCGACATGCCCCACTTGGTGACCATGTTGCGGGCAAGATCGGTAGCATACTGGATATCGCCGCTCGCCCCGCTCGAGACCTTGTCATGTCCGAAGATAATTTCCTCGGCCACGCGGCCGCCCATGGCGACGGCAAGGTTCGCGTGCATCTTGTCGCGATGGTATGAGTAATTGTCACGCTCGGGCAGGCGCATCACCATCCCCAGCGCACGGCCACGGGGAATGATCGTCGCCTTGTGGATCGGATCGGATGCCGGCTCATTGATGCTCACAAGCGCGTGTCCGGCCTCGTGATAGGCGGTCATCTTCTTCTCGTCCTCGGTCATGACCATGGAGCGTCGCTCGGACCCCATCATGACCTTGTCCTTGGCGTCCTCGAATTCCTGCATTGCCACCAGGCGCTTATTGCGGCGCGCAGCCAGCAATGCCGCTTCGTTGACGAGATTGGCGAGGTCCGCGCCCGAGAAGCCGGGCGTGCCGCGCGCGATCGTACGGCTGTTGACGTCGGGCGCCAGCGGAACCTTTTTCATATGCACTTCGAG
Source organism: Sphingomonadaceae bacterium (assembly GCA_004282995.1). GTDB lineage: Bacteria > Pseudomonadota > Alphaproteobacteria > Sphingomonadales > Sphingomonadaceae > Parerythrobacter. The sequence continues at coordinate 3,769 of SHLU01000039.1, read as the reverse complement.
GATCTTCTCGCGCCCGTCGATATCGGGAATGGGCACGACCACCTGGCGGTCAAAACGGCCCGGTCGCAGCAGTGCCGGATCGAGCACGTCGGGCCGGTTGGTCGCAGCAACGATGATGATGCCCTCGTTGGCCTCGAAACCGTCCATCTCGACCAACAGCTGGTTGAGGGTCTGCTCGCGCTCGTCATTCGAATTGCCAAGGCCGTGGCCACGGCTGCGGCCAACCGCATCGATCTCGTCGATGAAAACGATGCAGGGCGCATTCTTCTTGGCTTGTTCAAACATGTCGCGCACGCGACTCGCGCCGACGCCCACGAACATCTCGACGAAGTCCGAACCTGAAATGGTGAAGAAAGGCACGCCAGCTTCGCCCGCGATTGCGCGAGCCAGCAGGGTCTTGCCGGTACCGGGCGAGCCGACCAGCAATGCGCCCTTGGGAATCTGGCCGCCGAGCTTGGAAAAACGTTGGGGATCCTTGAGAAATTCAACGATTTCCTCAAGTTCCTCGCGTGCTTCGTCGATACCGGCAACATCGGCGAAGGTAACCTTGCCCTGCTTCTCGGTCAGCATCTTGGCCTTCGACTTGCCAAAGCCCATCGCACCACCTGCACCGCCACCCTTCTGCACCTGACGCAACGCGAAGAACGCAATGCCCAGGATCAGGATGAACGGAAGCGACTGGATCAGGATGACCCATAGGATATTCATCTGCTCGGCTGGCTCGCCCGAATATTCGACGCCATTATCGTCCAGCAGCTTGGTCAGGCCATCATCGCCTTCGACCCGGACCGTGCTGAAGGGCTCGTTATCTGCAGTGGTACCGCGAATTTCCTCCGGAGAGATCTGGACCTGCTTGATCGCACCTGCAGCGACTTGTTCGCGGAAATCCGAATAGCTGATCTGCGGGCCTGCATTCTGTCCGGCCCCGCCGAACATGGACACGACCAGAAGCAGGGCGAGGAATATCCCGCCCCACATCATCAGGCTCTTGATCCACGGATTGGGGCCGCCCTGTTCGGGGCCCTGCGGATTATTCTGATCACTCATCGCGGTGGAGGTCCTTTCCTACTCCGACAATGTAGGCACGGCAGGGTGAATGGCAAGTTAGCCTATGGTCGGCATGCGCGGCATTCTACCAAACGTGCAGGCGGCGGGTCCGAGCGCCGCGAGGCAGCCCCTATCAGGATTGCTGCGAGGGGCACGCATAGGCGGCGCAAAATACTTTGACGGCACCGGCGATACGCTCGCGGTCGCGCGCCTCGTCTGTCGGGCGGCCGAACCGCCGATCGAGATCGCCCATGCCCTTGCACATCGACGCAAACTGCTCGGCCGCGAGATCGGTGTCGGCAATGTCGACCTCACCCGCCTCGTGCATGGCCGCTAACAAGCGCGCGAAAGCGGCCTTCACGCGGTGTGGGCCGGCCATGAGAAAGGCTTCGCCAATATTTGGTTCGTGCTCGGTTTCGGCGGCAATTCTCCGTTCGAATTGAACCATTTCCGGTCTTGCGAGGAAGCTGGTCATGGCTTCGCCGATGGCGGTCAGTCTCTGCCGCAGGGTTCCTTGAGAGATATCCTCCAGCTTGAAAGCGCTGCGGATCTTTTCGCATTCCTGCTCGACCGCCGCCGCGAACAAGCCGCGTTTGTCGTTGAAATTATTGTAGATCGTAACTTTCGAGACGCCAGCCGCTGCCGCAATCTGTTCGATCGAGGTGGCGGCATAACCGTCATTGAAGAAACTCTGCGCCGCTGCCGCCAAAATGGCCATGCGCTTCGCCTGGTCTGTCGGGCGACCGATCCGGGGTTCAAGCTGTGTTGACAAGATGAACGGCTCCGTTCAATTAAACGATACCGTTCACTAATGACCCCTGGCGCTCGATTCGACAAGCCCGTCGCCGATAAAGGATTTGATCAGGCACATGCTCTGGATCGCCATTCGCATGCTGACCGGTGACAAGCAGAAGTTCTATGGGCTGGTGTTCGGCATCGCCTTTTCGACGCTGCTGATAACCCAGCAATTGGTGATCTTCGTCAACCTGCTCGAGCGCGGGGCCAGCGGCGCCTATAACGTCGCCGAAGCCGAAGTCTGGGTGATGGACCCGGTCAGCCGGACCACCGATATTGCCTATGCCATGCCCTCGACAGCGCTCGACCGGGTTCGGGCCGTACAGGGGGTGGAATGGGCCGTGCCCCATCTGCGGGCGCAGGCTTCTGTTCGCACCAAGGACGGCGACCTTGAAGGTGTCGCCATTATCGGAGTCGATGATGCGACCCTGATCGGCCTCCCCAAACGCATGCTCCAAGGCAATACCGATGTTCTCGCGCAGCCCGACAGCGTCATTATCGACGATGTCGGAACCACGCGCATGTTCCCTGATGCCAGCCCGATCGGCGAGCGACTGGAGCTAAACGACCAGCGCGCAGTGATCCGCGGTGTGGCCGACGCGATCCCCAGCTTCACCAGTACGGTCGTGCTCTATACCAAATACAGCCAGGCGCTGCGCTACGTGCCGGGAACCCGCAACCGGCTTTCCTTCGTGCTGGTCGGCGCGAGTGATGGGATCAATGCCAAGACACTGTCCGAGCGGATCGAAAGGCAAACTGGTCTCAAGGCGCAGACCCGCGACGAATTTGCCCGCGACGGGGTGCAGTTCATCATCGAGAATACCGGCATTCCGTTCAATTTCGGGATTACCGTGTTTCTCGGCTTCGTAGTGGGAGTGGCGATCGTCGGACTGACCTTCAGTCTCTTCATTCGCGACAACATCCGGCAATTCGGCGCATTGAAGGCCATCGGAGTGACCAATGGCAAAATCGCGCGCATGGTCGCGGTGCAAGCGGGCCTGGTGGGACTGATCGGCTATGGCCTCGGCGTCCTCGGCACGGTGGCGTTCATTCTTGTCTTTGCCGGTGATCCGACTTTCAAGGGATTTTACATCCCGTGGCAGATACCACTGCTGAGCCTTGTCGCGGTGTTTCTGATCCTGGCGCTGACCGGGTGGCTGGCCCTGCGCAATGTTCTCAAGACCGAACCGGCGGCGGTCTTCCGATGATCGCACAACAGGCGCCACTCCAAAGTCTCGACGCCACGCTCGACAACGGCGGCTCGGTGGCCATACGTACTCGCGGAGTAACCCGCGATTTCAAGTCGGGCCAGCAGACCATCACTGTCCTGCACGGTATCGATGCCGATATTCGCGCTGGCGAGATGACCTTTGTGGTGGGCGAAAGCGGCTCGGGCAAGACGACCCTGATCTCGATCATGTGCGGCATCCTGTGGCCGACGCAGGGCGACGTTACGGTCTTCGATACCGATATCTACGCGCTCTCGGATTCAGAGCTGGTCGACTTCCGCCTGCGCAATATCGGTTTCATTTTCCAGCAGTACAACCTGATCCCGTCGATCGATGCTGCCGCCAATGCCGCCGTGCCTCTCATCGCCCAGGGAATGAGGCGAGAGGAAGCGCGCGAGCGGGCGAAAGAGCTAATGGCCAAGCTCAATATCCTCGACCAGGCCGACAAATTGCCAAGCCAGCTGTCAGGCGGCCAGCAACAACGTGTCGCGATCGCCCGCGCGCTGGTGCATGAACCGCGCCTTGTAGTGTGCGACGAGCCTACTGCTGCGCTCGATGCCGGTTCGGGTCGGCGCGTGATGGATTTGCTGCGCGAGGTGGCGGTCGCTCCCGACAGAGCCTGCATCATTGTAACCCACGACAACCGGATATTCGACCTCGCCGACCGCATCCTCGTGCTTGAGGATGGTTACATAACC
>SHLU01000038.1 GCA_004282995.1 Sphingomonadaceae bacterium | reverse complement strand
GTCTCCATTATGACCATGGCCTGCGCTTCTTCGATCTGTTCGGGCGTCAATGCGCGTGGCTGGCGCGGGGCGCGGGCGGCATCCTCGCCGCCGGGCGGGATGCGCAGTACCTGGCCTTTTTCCAGACGTGCGTCGGGGCGGGCACGCTTGCCGTCGACGCGCAATTGCCCGGTCCGCGCCCAGCGCGATATTGTGCCGAAGCCGATCTGCGGAAGATTGCGCTTGAACCAACGGTCGAGGCGTACGCCCTCGTCGTCTTCACCGACGGTGAACTGCCGGACCGTATCGGGATCGCCGCGCCCGTTCATCCGACCAGCCGCATGAAGGTGAGGCCGAACACCAGCGCGCTGATCGCCAGCGAGACCGACAGCACGACATAGAGCGCGGCAAAGCCAAGCTGGCCGCGTTCGATCATGACCCAGACTTCGAGGCTGAACGCGCTGAAGGTGGTGAACCCGCCGAGTATGCCGGTGCCGATCAGCAGCCGCCACTGGTCGGTCGTGCCTGGCGCCATCTTGAACAGCCAGCCGGCCAAAAGACCCATCAGCAGGCTGCCGGCGGCGTTGACGGCCAGCGTAGCCCACGGAAATATCTGCATCGCCGGCGCGCCCATCCAGCCGGTCATCCAGCGACCGACCTGGTAGCGCAGCACTGCGCCAATAGCTCCGCCGAGGGCGACATTGAGACTGGCATAAAGGGGGGGCATGGTGCTCACGCGCGCCCCTTAGCCGCTACCGACCCTCCTCGCCAAGCGGCAAGTTGCGTCTGCGCCACACTGTACCGGTGTGCGCAGGGCACCCTCGGCCTTGCCTTGACCAACCAATTTGCGTATGTAGTGGGGGTGTGTGGCCGACCGCGCGTGCGGATTCGGCCCTTTCTAATTTGAAATTTGCGGTGAATCCCGCGCAATTTTGCGGGCTCTCCCCATTACGTGAGGTGACGTTCTTTATGCAGATCATGGTTCGCGATAACAATGTCGATCAGGCTCTCCGCGCGCTCAAGAAGAAGCTGCAGCGCGAAGGTGTGTATCGCGAAATGAAGCTGCGTCGTCACTACGAAAAGCCCAGCGAGAAGCGTGCCCGTGAAAAGGCTGCTGCCGTGCGCCGCGCCCGCAAGATGGAGCGCAAGCGGATGGAACGCGACGGCATCAAGTAAGACCTTCAGCGTCGATTCTTTGCCTCGCGCCGCTTGAAGTGGCGGCAGGCATACGCCAAAGGGCGCGGGAGTTAGTTCTTCCGCGCCCTTCGCATTTCAGCAACGCGCATTCATTGCAGGAACCGCCATGACCGAAGTTACCCGCGTACCCCTCCAGCCGATTGCCAAGGGATCGCTCACCAAGCTGTGGCTCGGCGTTATCTTGGCGGTCTTGATCGGTGCCGGCGTCGCGTGGGCAGCGGTACCCAAGGGAATCGAGTTTGACACACTGGTAGAAGGTACCGGTGGATCGCCCAATGACGGCGACATCGCCTTTGTGAAATATATCGGTTCGCTGCCCGATGGCGAGGAATTCCAGCGGGCGGACGAATCGCCGTTTCCTCCCGGCTTCCTGCCTGATGGGGTGCCGCTGGAAGTAAAGGACAGCAGCGCCGAAGGATCCGGTGTTGTCACCGGCATGTACCAGGCGCTCAAGCAGATGGAGAAGGGCGGCAAGTACCGCGTCCGTATTCCTGCCAAGCTGGCCTATGGCGATACCCCGCCTGCGGGCTCGCCAATCCCCGCCGGCAGCGACATCATCTTCGAGATCGAACTGGTTGATTTCCTCTCGCTCGACGATGCCATGATGCGGGTCCAGGCACTGGAACAGGCGATGGCGGCGCAGCAAGGCGCAGAAGGCGAAGCCGGCGCTCCGGCGCAAGGCCCGCAAGCGGCGCCGGTCCCGGTTCCCACCCCGCAAAACTGACCACAGCAAGCTCAAGAGGCGCAGACGATCATGTCGGTCGACAAGCAAACCGTTGCCAAAATCGCGTCGCTCGCGCGCATCCACATGGATGACGCCGAACTCGAACGCATGGCACCCGAACTTTCGCAAATCCTCGATTGGGTCGAGCAATTGGGCGAGGTCGATACCAGCGACGTCGAGCCGATGACCGCTGTCATCCCCAATACGCTGCGGTTGCGCGCGGACGAGGTAAATGCCGATGCCAAGACCGCCGGCGACCGGCGTGAGGACGTGCTGGCCAATGCACCGGCGGCCGAACACGGCTTCTTCGGCGTTCCCAAGGTGATCGAATAATGACTGAATTTACGCAGATGGGCGTCGCGGACATTCGCGACGGCGTCGCCGCAGGCGATTTCACGGCCCGCGAAGTGGCGGAAAGCTTCAACGCGCAGGTTGCTGCGGCGGCAGAACTCGGCGCATTCATCGTCACCACGCCTGACAAGGCGCTCGACGCTGCCGACGCGGTCGATGCCGCGCGGGCCAGGGGCGAGGCGCTCGGCAAGATGGCTGGCGTGCCGATCGGAATGAAGGATCTGTTCGCAACCAAGGGCGTACAGACGACTGCCGCCAGCCACATCCTCGAAGGCTTCATCCCGCCGTATGAATCGACCGTCAGCGCCAATCTGTGGGCGGCCGGCGCAGGGATGCTGGGCAAGCTCAACATGGACCAGTTTGCCATGGGCTCGTCCAACGAGACGAGCCATTTCGGATCGGTCAAGAGCCCGTGGCGCAAAGACGGCAGCAATGCTGCGTTGACGCCTGGCGGATCATCGGGCGGTAGTTCGGCCGCAGTCGCGGCGCGGCTATGTCCGGCGGCAACCGGGACCGATACCGGCGGCTCGATTCGTCAGCCCGCCGCGATCACTGGCATCACCGGGATCAAGCCGACCTATGGCCGATGCAGCCGCTGGGGTGTCGTTGCCTTTGCCAGCAGCCTCGACCAGGCCGGACCCATGGCGCGCAGCGTCAAGGATTGCGCCATCATGCTCGAAGCGATGGCCGGGTTCGATCCCAAGGATGCCACCAGCCTCGACATGGAGGTCCCCGAATGGGAGGCGCATCTGAGCGCCGACCTGTCGGGCAAGACCATCGGCATTCCGCGCGAATACCGCATGGACGGCACCCCTCAGGATATCCTGGATAGCTGGGAGCGCGGCAAGGAATGGCTGAAGGATGCCGGCGCCAAGATCGTCGACATCACCCTGCCGCACACCAAATATGCGCTGCCCGCCTATTACATCATTGCCCCTGCGGAAGCGTCGTCTAACCTCGCCCGCTATGATGGCGTGCGCTATGGCCTGCGCGACCTGCCCGAGGGCGCGGGCTTGCAGGACATGTATGCCGCGACCCGCGCGGCTGGCTTTGGCGACGAAGTCAAACGCCGCATCCTGATCGGCACCTATGTGCTGAGCGCGGGTTTCTACGATGCCTATTACAACCAGGCGCAGAAGATCCGTACGCTGGTCGCTCGCGATTTCGAGCAGGCCTGGAGCCAATGCGACCTGATCCTGGCACCGACCACTCCGAACTCCGCGTTCGCACTGGACGAAATGCAGGGCGACCCGCTGGCGATGTATCTCAACGATGTGTTTGCCGTGCCGGCATCACTGGCTGGGCTGCCGGCTATGAGCGTGCCCGGCGGGCTCAATTCCGACGGGCTGCCGCTGGGCCTGCAACTGATCGGCAAGCCGTTCGACGAACAGGGCGTGCTCGACGCTGGTCTTGCCATCGAGCAGCGTAGCGGGTTCGACGCCCAGCCGGACAAATGGTGGGCCTGAGCTTCGGCATCACCATGCCCCGACAGGACGAGCAGAAGAGAGATTGTTGAAGTGAGCTACCGTATCCAAGGCGCAACCGGTGAATGGGAGGTCGTTATCGGCCTCGAAGTCCACGCCCAGGTCACCAGCAAAGCCAAGCTGTTTTCCGGGGCATCGACCGCGTTCGGGTCCGAGCCCAACAGCAATGTCAGCCTGGTCGATGCCGCCATGCCCGGCATGTTGCCCGTGCCCAACCGTGAATGCATCCGGCAGGCGGTGCGGACCGGGATGGCAATCGAGGCCGAAATCAACAAGTGGAGCCGGTTCGACCGCAAGAACTACTTCTATGCCGATCTTCCGCAAGGCTACCAGATCAGCCAGCTCTACCACCCGCTGGTGGGCGAGGGCCAATTGCTGATCGAAGCCGACGAAAAGGCCGGGATCCCGGAAGACAAGGTGATTGGCATCGAGCGCATCCACGTCGAGCAGGATGCCGGCAAGCTCATGCACGATCAGCATCCGACCATGAGCTATGTCGATCTCAATCGCTGCGGCGTGGCGCTGATGGAAATTGTCAGTCGGCCCGACATGCGCTCACCGGCCGAAGCCGGGGCCTATGTCCGCAAGCTGCGTTCGATCCTGCGTTACGTCGGAAGCTGTGACGGCAACATGGAAGAAGGATCGATGCGGGCCGACGTCAATGTCTCGGTCCGCCGGATAGGCGACGAGTTGGGTACGCGGACCGAAACCAAGAACGTCAATTCGGTGCGCTTCGTGATGCAAGTGATCGAGTTCGAAGCCAATCGCCAGGTCGATCTGATCGAGAACGGCGGCACTGTCGAGCAGGAAACGCGCCTGTTCGATCCCGGCACCGGTACCACGCGGACCATGCGCAGCAAGGAAGATGCGCATGACTATCGCTACTTTCCAGATCCTGACCTGTTGCCGCTCGAACTGGAGGATTCCTTCCTCGAGGAATGCCGCGCCAGCCTGCCCGAATTGCCCGACGCCAAGCGTCAGCGGTATGAAAACGTGCTGGGCCTGACGCCCTACAACGCACGCGAACTGACAGCCGAGGTGGAAACATTCGCCCGCTTTGAAACGCTGCTGGCCGCGACCGCCAGTGCAATCGGCAAGGACGAGAAGGCGGTTGCCACCCAGGTTGCCAACTGGGCGCTTTCGGTTGCGCCAGGCGTGATGAAGTCGCTCGGTGATGAGGGCGATCCGGCCCACGCAACGGCTGAAGCGCAGGCCAAAATCCTCAAGATGCAGGTCGACGGCGAAATCAGTGGTGGCCAGGCCAAGGAAATCTTCGAGCTGGTTCTCAAAACTGGCCGCGATCCGGCGGAAATTGCTGAAGCCGAAGGGCTGAAACAGGTCAGCGACACTGGCGCGATCGAGGCTGCGATCGACGATATCCTCGCTGCCAATGCCGACAAGGTCGAACAATATCGCGGCGGCAAGGACAAACTGTTCGGCTTCTTCGTCGGGCAGACGATGAAGGCCATGCAAGGCAAGGCCAACCCGCAGGTCGTGAACCAGCTGCTCAAGCAAAAGCTGGGTTAGCGGAAGAACCTGCGTCCTTTGGCAGAGGATCGATTGACGGTCTCGCTGTTGGGGATTGGCGATCACTCTCGCGGGTTTGACGGGGCAATCGGGGAACTTTGGTATGCCGGAGTTACGACATCTGGCCGAAACCAGCATCGATCATCTGCGACTGGTTCTGGAAGTCGGTAAGATCGGCGTCTGGGAACTGGACCTGCGCAGTGGGCAGGCCTGGCGCAGCCAGCGTCATGACGAGATTTTCGGCTATGACGAGATGCTGCCGGAATGGACTTACGAGCAGTTCCTATCGCATGTCGTGGAGGAAGATCGTGACCAGGTCGATGCGTTGCAGAGAGCGGCTATCGAAAATGGCAGCGAGTGGGTCTTCGAATGCCGGATCACCCGTCCCGATGGCCAGCAGCGCTGGATCAGTGCCGCCGGATCGCCCCTGCGCGACGAGGATGGCAGGGTCGTCAAGCTGATCGGCAATGTGATCGACATCACCGAAAACCGGGCGCGTGAAAGCAGGCTCAGGATCCTGACGCAGGAGTTGAACCATCGGGTCCGCAACATGCTGGCGATCATGCGGGCGATGATTAGCCTGTCGTCTCGCAAGGCAATGGACGTGCCGAGCTTCGCACGGGCGCTGGAGGGTCGGATCGCCGCCCTCGCTCGCACGCATGACCTGTTCCAGCTCGACAATCCCCAGAAATGCAGCGCGAATGAAATCATCGCCAAGGAGATCGAGGTTTTCCCCGAGTTCGCTCACCGAATGGATGTCTCGGCCAACACCGTAGCGAGGCTGGGTCCTTCCGAATGCCAGGGGTTCTCGCTGGTAGTGCACGAACTGATGACTAACGCCATCAAGTATGGCGCGTTTTCGCAAAACAGCGGCCGGGTTGAAGTGACCATCGATAAACGCGAGGACATTGGCGTGCGGATCCGCTGGCGCGAACACGGCGGTCCGCATGCAAGCAAGCCCGATCAGGTCGGATTCGGCACCCGCATGATGAAAACCGTGTTGGGCAGTGCCGGCAGGGTCGATCTCGAATTTAAGCCCAGCGGGCTCGCTTGCACTATCGAAATCGACAAGGTCGCCTGATCATCAGGCGGGACGCCTAATGCGGCGATCCAATCTGGATACGAAGAAGGCCGCCAGATTGCTCTGGCGGCCTTTCTCTTGATGTCAGTTGTGAAGCCCGGATCAGCCCTGGCGTTCCCCGGTGATCGGCATCGCGCCGAAAGCGCCGGCATTGACGTTGCCGGTCAACTGGTCACCATTGACGGTGGCTTCGCATTCGAGCTTCATCGGCATCGGAACGGTCATGTTCATGTCCCAGGTCAGCTTGTCGCCGTCGATCTTGCCGTTCTCGACATCCATCGAGCCCATGCCGCCGGCCATGCTGCCAGTGAAGGTATTGCCATCATCGCCCGGAACGACGGTGAAAGTGCCCTTCTGGTCACCCATCGGGCTCTTGACGACGGTATCGTAGGTTCCTGCTACGGACATGATATTCTCTCCTTTGTCTTGGTCGCGTGAATTACGCGACGCTCATCGCTGTTACTTACACGAATGTCAATTGGCGGTCGGCAGTTCCACCTGCTCGATCGGTAGGCCGATCTTTTCCAGTTGCGGTCGTACCTTCGAGGCGTCGCCGACCACCACCCAGGTAAAGCGGTCGATATCGATCGCGCCACGGGCGGCTGCATCCAGGCTCTCGCGGGTCTGGCCGCGATAGGTCTCGGCCAAGCCCTCGTAATAGTCCATCGGACGACCGTAGAGCACATTGTTCTGCATCGCGTTCAACACCGCACCCGCAGTTTCGAACTGGCCGGGCAACTCGAACACCTCGTTGTTGACGATCCGCACCAGCTCTTCCTCGGACACGCCGTTGGAGCTGGTAAACTCGCTAATTTCGCGGATCACCTCGGCCAGCGAATCGCCGGTCCGGTCAGCCTGAACCGGGGCCGAGACGAGATAGGCGACCGATTCCTCGCGCTGGGCAACGCCGCCGCGTACGCCGTAGCTCCAGCCCTTGGTCTCGCGCAGGTTCATGTTGAGCCGGGCGAGGAAATTGCCGCCCAGCGCATTGTTGGCATTGAGCAGGTCGACGATGTTTGCGTCCTGCGCGCGCGCTTCGGTCAGCAACCCGCCATAGATGAAGCTCTGCGGCGAGTTGGGCCGGTTGACCAGCACGATCCGCGACCCTTCGGGTGCATCGACGGTGGTCGAGAAGTCCTTGCGGCCCTTCGGCCTGGCAGGCGCTTTCCACTTGCCGAAGGATTTCTCGAGCGACGGGGTGAGTTCAGCCAGCGACATGTCCGACACCACGAACAGCGCGCCATTGTCAGGCCGGATCCAGCTGTCCTTGAATGTCACCAGATCGGCGCGCGTTATCCCGCTCACTGTTTCCACTGTTCCCTGGCCACTGTCGCCGTAGGGGCTTTCGCTGCCATAGATCAGCGGTGTCAGCGTCATCGCGGCGATCCCCTGCGGGGTTCGCATCTGCTGCTTGATACCGGTGATGACCTGTGTCCGGACCCGTTCGAGCTCGGGTTCGGCGAAGGCCGGGTTGCGCACGATATCGGTCAGCAGGTCGAGCGAAGGTGCGAGATTGGCCGACAGCGCCGTCAACGTGAAGGTCGATCGGTCGGCCCCGCCACCCGTCGAAATGACTGCGCCCAGCCGCTCGCGTTCCTCGGCGATCTCTTTCGAACTGCGTGACTTGGTGCCTTCGTCGAACAGGCTCATGGCGAGGCTCTCAAGGCCGCGCTTCGCAACCGGATCAGCTGCCGAACCGGCATTGAACGAAATCGCCACTCGCGTCACCGGCACGGCATCGCGCTGCGCGTAATAGACCGTCATTCCGTTCGACAGCGTGACTTCGCTGACATCGGGGAAATCGAGCTCTGACAGGTCGGCAATCTCGGGCTTGGGCCGTGGTACCGATACCTTGACCGTGTTATCGGCCTCTGCCGCCTGGGTCTCACTGTCAGTCGCAACCGAGGCGGCTTCTTCGTAGACTTCCTCGCGTTCACCCGGTTCGAGCACCAGCGTCATCGCCGGGCGGGTCATCCACTTCTGCATCGCCGCCTTGACATCGGCGGGGGTCAGCGTGGCGAGGATTTCGAGTTGCTTGGCATAGAAATCAGGATCGCCGACATAGACTTCACCACTGGCCAGCGTCACGGCCTTGCCGCCAAAACCGCCTGCCTGTTCGAGCCCGCGAATTGTGCCGGCGACATCTTGCGTCGCCGCACGCCGGACTTCGTCCTCGGTCGGTCCTTCGGCGATGAACTGATCGATGATCTCATTCATCCGCTTCTCGACCATGGCAGGGTCGATGCCGGGCTTGGCTGTGGCACCGACATTCAGGACGCCGACCCGCTGGAATGCGAAATTGCCAGCCGAGACTCCGACGGCGATTTTCTCGTCCCGCACCAGCGCGTTGTCGAGGCGGCTGGAGGACAGTCCGCCGAGGATTTCGGCCCCCACAGTCAATGCGACGAGATCGCGGCTGGTGAGGCCGGGCGCGGTCCAGTAGCGGGCAATATTGGTGGCCGCGACCTGGTCCTTCATCACCGTGCGGACGTCCTCGGTCAACTCGGGGATTGTCGCGTCAGCCGGAGTGTTGACCGGGCCGCGCTTGATGGCACCGAAATACTTCTCGACCAACGGTCGGGCCTCGGCAGGCGAGATATCGCCAGCCAGCACCAGGGTCGCATTGTTGGGACCGTATTTGTCGATGAACCATTGGCGCACGTCGTCCATGGTGGCTGAATCGAGGTCTTCCATCGATCCGATCACCGTGTGGTCGTAAGGGTGCGGGGCGGGGAAAAGCGTCTCGATGATCTTGTAGAACACCAGGCCGCCGGGCTGGTTGTCGCCCTGCCGTTTCTCGTTCTGCACCACGCCGCGCTGGTTCTCCAGCTTGGCCTCGGTCACGGCGCCGAGCAGGTAGCCCATGCGGTCGCTTTCGAGCCACAGTGCACGTTCCAGTGCGCCGGTCGGAACGGTCTGGAAGTAATTGGTGCGATCGAAATTGGTAGTCCCGTTGTAGTCGGTCGCCCCCATCTCCTGCAGGTACTGGAAATAGTCACCCGGTGCATTTTCAGAGCCGTTGAACATCAGGTGCTCGAATAGATGGGCAAAGCCACTCTTGCCGTCGGGTTCGTCTTTCGAACCGACATTATACCACACGGCAACGCCGACCACCGGAGCCTTGCGGTCTTCGTGGACGATCACGGTCAGACCGTTTTCGAGCTGAAACTTTTCGTGCGGGATGCTGACCTCGTCGATTAGCGCGGGCAGCGGCGCAATCGCTGTCTTGCCCGCTTTCGCCTTCGCCTTTGTCTGCGTCGCAATCTCAGGAGCCGCGGCGGTCTTCACGCTGGTGCCAACGAGCGTACCCGGTCCGGATGCCGTTGCGCTCGCCATATCCTTGGCGGCGATGGGCGTGGCGGCAGCAAAGGCAAGGCTCGCAGCAAGCGCAATGAGGCTGGTCTTATTCAGGCGGTTCATGGTCTCTCCCTGTTCAATCGTGGCGGCTCTACTATCGGGTCAGTCAGCGCTGGTCACGGTCTTTCGCGACAGTGCGGCTCGCACCGCATCCTCGCGCCAGAAGTGGACCGGCTTCAGCTTTTTCTCGACGAATAGCTGCATCTGGTCGGTGTAATGGGGGCTGCGCGGCCGCGATGTCGCCGCACCGAATGGCTGGATCGACCGCGAGAAGACCCGTTCGCCGGGATTCCACTCCACCCACTGGATAAAGCTGTCGCCATGGACCAGCCGCAGGCGGCCATCGGGGTCGACTTCCCACGTAGTCGAGGCCCGCAAGGTATCGGAGCCGCCGTCGAGCGGCAGGTCGACATCGCCGAGGCGCAGACGCAGCAGGTCGCTCATCGGTGGGTCGAGCCGCCCGAAATGCCTACGCAAGTGATCGGCATTTGCGCGCAGATGTTCACGCAGTACGGGCGCAGGCTTGTTCTGGTATTCGGCCGACATGAAATCTTTGATCATCAGCAGTGCCAGTGCGTCGGCGCGGCCGACATTGTCGGCGGTGAAGTCCCAGGTCAGCAAGAGGTCGCGGGCCTCGACCAGCCCTCGATCATTGGTGCGCAATTCTGCCAGCCTCTTCCACAGGTCGGCAACATAGCCCTCGCGCTCGTAGGCGGTGTCGTATTTGATCCCGGCCAGCGTGGCGCGGTCGAGGACCTCGGCCTCGCTCATCAGTTTCCAGGCCCTGCGAGCGCGATTGGTGGTCTTCATTTCGACCCCGAGATAGGGCGAGACGCTGTCGGGCGAGAGATCGCTGCCTGGGCCTGCGGCCACGAAGGGCGTGTTGTTGGAATTCATCAGCCAGCCGCTGGCCGGGTTCACATATTTGGGAATCGCGTCATAGCTGACCGTGTCGGTCCAGATCAGGTCGGATCGATCGCCGGGCAGAACGCCTCGCCAGTTGTAGCCTTCGGGCCGGTCAGGAATCGCGGCGTTGTAGACATAGGCGATATTGCCGGCGGCGTCGGCATAGAGGAAATTGGTGCTGGGAATATCCATCCGCGCCAGGATCGCCTGCCATTCCTCCAGCGTACTCGCCTTGTTGAGCCGGTAATAGGCGTCGAGCTGGTCGACCGAGTCGATCCCGCCATAACGGATGGCGAATGCGCCCTTGTCATTAACGATAACGGGTCCGTGGACACTGCGGTGGACGGTCTGCTGAACCGGCAGCACCACCGGGCCCATGCGCACCGCAAGCGTCACGGTCTTGCTCTCCAGCTCGCGCCATTCGCCGTCGAGTCGATAGCGCGTGCCGCTGTCGTCGAGAACCAGTTGATAGATATCGATCATGTCGGGGCGGTTGACCGTGTTGGTCCCGCCCAGCGTTTCGTTATGGCCGAGGAAGGGGAAGGGCGAGCCGGGGAAATTGGCCCCTGTGAAATGCCAGCCTTCGCCGCTCTCGACCGTCAGTTCATACCACGCCACCCCGCCGCGTAGCGGCTGGTGCGAGTTCGAGACAAGGGTCGTCGGTCCACCCGTTTTCTCCGGCGCGATTACAAAAGCGTTGGAACCTGACAGTGCGCCAACTTCGCCCCAGGGCAGGGGCATGGCGTGGGCGGAGCGATCGGGGGTTTGCTCGCCACCGGAAGCCGACGAACCGGTTTCGGGCGAGCGCGGAAAACCCGGGATGTCAGGCCCGAATTCGCGGTACGGAGGCTTGTTATCCACCAGCTGGCCGATCACGTTCGCCAGCCCGAAGAAGAACGGCTGGCGTAGCGCGAAACCGGCGGCGACATCTTCGCCATCGACCGGGAAAAGGTTCGCCAGCTTCAGTTCTTCTGGATGTGCAACGGCATAGTCGTTGAGACCCGCAGCATAGGCTTCGAACAGCGCCTGAGTATCGGCCGGAAGCGAGCCGAAATGCCGCTGCGCCGTGCCGCGCGCATCGAGCAGGTGATACATGTAATCGACCTGCGCCCCTTCGGGGCCGGCGATGGCACCGTAACGTCCCTTGGACATGGCGACCACGTCCTGCAGAGTGAAGAAATCGTCTTCGCTATGCGCGATAGCAACGCCGTAAGCGACATCCGCGTCGGTTTCTCCGGTGATGAAAGGGACCCCGTAATCGTCGCGCATGATCTGCGCTGTGTAGCTACGCGCCTCTGGTGGGGCGGCGCTGGCGCGGGCGAAGAAGGGTTCCCATGTCAGCAGCACGACCAATGCGGCGAGCGCAATCACCCCAACTGCGCCGACACTGCGCACGAGCCACTTTTTCATCTGCAAACCTCTCCTCAGGTCTGCTTGCCTAGCGAGCCGAGCGGTGCGGGTGAAGGGACAATCGATCTAAGGATAACTCGCCCATTCGACTTCCGGCCTGGTGGCCGGGCGCGCTAGTCAGCGAATCGTGCAATCCGGAATCACCATTGGTCACGACACTGGCGGCGAGCCGGTGCTGTTCGACATTGAGGAACTGCTGGCCACGCGCCTGCTGGTGCAGGGCAACAGCGGCTCGGGCAAGAGCCATCTGCTGCGCCGTTTGCTGGAAGAAAGCGCCGACGCGGTACAGCAGGTTGTGATCGACCCGGAAGGCGATTTTACCTCGCTGGCCGACGCCTTCGATCATGTCGTGATCGATGGTGCGGCATATTCTCCGCCCGAGATCGAGGCATTGGCGCTGCGCTGCCGCGAGCACCGGGCAAGTATCGTGCTGGCGCTCGAGGGGCTGGAAGTGGAACAGCAGATCCGCTGCGCGGCGCAATTCCTCAACGCCCTATTTGATGCCCCGCGCAAGTTCTGGTTCCCGGCGCTGGTGGTGGTGGACGAGGCGCAGATGTTCGCCCCGTCGGTCGCCGGCGAGATGGCCGAGGACACGCGCCGCATGACGCTATCGGCAATGACCAACCTGATGTGCCGCGGGCGCAAGCGCGGGCTGGCCGGCATCGTTGCCACCCAGCGACTGGCAAAACTGGCCAAGAACGTCGCCGCCGAAGCCTCCAACTTCCTCATGGGCCGAACCTTCCTCGATATCGACATGGTCCGCGCCGCTGACCTGCTGGGAATGGAGCGACGCCAGGCCGAGCGGATCCGCGATCTGGAGCGCGGACATTTTCTCGCGCTGGGTCCGGCCATCAGCCGTCGCCCGGTGGCGGTGAAAATCGGTCCTGTAAAAACCGGGCACAAAGCACGCGCCGATGGGCTGCTGCCGCTGCCCGATGCGCCGAGCGAGGGGATGGAGGCGCTGCTGACGGACAATCTCGCCGCGCAGCCGCCAGTGGCTTCACCGCCACCCGCACCTCCTGCTCCAAATCCGGCGGATCTGGTGGCCCCACGCCAAGGAAGCAACCGCCTACAATCGCCTTTACTTTCTGCTCAAGCAAAACATTCTCGGCGGAGCCCGAATGCCGGCGGCTGGCATGAAGGAATGGGGCTTGCCGACCCGGAAAGTGTATACCGTTGGGGCAGCGGGCTGGCTGTGGT
>SHLU01000037.1 GCA_004282995.1 Sphingomonadaceae bacterium | reverse complement strand
TCCCTTAGACGATGGCAAGGCTAGGGCAAGCGCTCGCGGTGTCCGATCGGGTCATCCGTTGCTGATCGCCGGTAATGGCACTGCAGTCCGGGCAAGGCCGCCCGATGCCGCTGTCATGCGGTCCACATACCTCTTGTGTCGTATAGGATCTTGCCCTGATAGACCGTGGGCGGAATGCGTTTGAACAGCTCGTGATCGACCAGCACGGCGACGAGTTCACAGGCCTCCATCGCCTCGTCCATCTCACACAATTTGGCGCCACAATCGGCCAATGCGCTGGGTAGTTGGTTGGCAAAGGGCTCGACGATCATCAGCCGGTCACCATAGTCGGCCAGATCCTGTGCGATCTTCATTGCCGGACTCTGGCGGAAATCGTCGATATTGGGCTTGAAGGCCAATCCTAGGACAGCAAGCCGGGCGTCGGGTGCTGCGTTGAGCATGGCTTTCAGCCGGTTGCCAACGTGAACGGCCTTGTGGTCATTTACCTCGCGTGCGGCGCGGATTAGGCGCGTCGATTGCGGCGCACTCGAAACCAGGAACCAGGGATCGACGGCGATGCAATGCCCCCCGACCCCTGGCCCGGGATTCAGGATGGCCACCCGCGGGTGGCGGTTGGCCAAGCGGATGACCTCCCAGACATTGATGTCCATCGCTTCCGCAACCAGCGAAAGCTCATTCGCGAAAGCGATATTGACGTCACGAAAGCTGTTTTCGGAAAGCTTGACCATCTCGGCAACGCCAGCTTCGCTGCACAGGCACTGGCCTTCGACGAATCGCCTATAAAATTCCGCCACCTTTTCGGCACAGGCGGGTGTCATACCGCCGATGACGCGATCATTGGAGACGAGCTCTTCGATGATTTTCCCTGGCAAGACCCGTTCGGGACAATAGGCGATCGCCAGGTCCGCAGGCCCGTCGCAGTACCCGGGTACGGCTAGGTCCGGCCGTTGTTGGGCAATCCTGGCCGCGACCTGGCGGGTTGTTCCCACGGGACAGGTCGATTCGAGGACTATCTTGCACCCCGTGGAGAGGTAGGGCCCTATCGCGTCGACGGCATCGAACACGAACCGTAGGTCGGCATTGTAATCCGGGGTCAGCGGGGTCGGAACCGCGATCAGAAAAGTCTCGCATGTCTTGGGAACGCGGCTTGCCTCGAGGGCGCCAGCGGTCACGGCGCTTTGCACCAGTATGTCGAGATTGGCCTCCTCTATGTGGATCCCACCGGCATTAACGATATCGACGACGCGTGCCGAATGGTCGACGCCGTGGACCTTTATCCCCGCGTTGGCCAAGACTGCTGCGGTGGGCAGGCCAATATATCCCAGCCCGATCACGCATACGGTATTGTAATACGCTGCGGACAATTCAGCCGGGCGCACGTCGTCTATGCGCGATGCTTCGGAAGGGTTAACCTCGGTACGCAGGGGATCTGCCACATTGAACTCCCAATTCTCAGGCGATCCAATAGCGTCTATTGGTTAATATATTCGTGGCGGGTTGGCCCCAATACCTACCGAAAAGCGGGGTAACAGGGCCACGAGCGGTCAGACAGACAGTCGGCAAAAGAGGGCTATTTCCAATCGACAAACCGACCCGTCGCACTTTCCCTTTGCGAGCAGCTTAGCTAGGCCGATTCCTGCGCATGACTAGCACGCCGTATCTTCGTCTCGGGACCCGCCGTTCCCCGCTCGCCATGGCGCAAGCCGAAGAAGCGCGGCGGCGTCTGTGCGAGGCACATGGCTGGGCCGAGGAAGATGTCGCGCTGGTTCCGGTGATCGCCAGCGGTGATCGCATCCAGGACAGGCCACTGGCGGAAATCGGTGGCAAGGCGCTGTGGACCAAGGAGCTTGATGCCTGGCTCGCCGAAGGGAGGATCGATGCGGCGGTTCACTCGATGAAGGATGTCGAGACCTCGCGCCCCGACAGTTTGACCATCGCCGCGCTGCTGCCACGGGCCGACCGGCGCGACGTCTTGATTGGCGCAGCCGGCATTGCCGACATCCCTGCGGGAGCGCGGGTCGGCACCAGCGCTCCGCGCCGGGCAGCGCAGATGCTACACCTTCGGTCCGACCTTCACATCGTCACCTTTCGCGGCAACGTCGCAACACGGCTGGCGAAGCTGGAGGCGGGCGAGGCGGAAGTGACGCTGCTCGCCGCAGCGGGGCTCGACCGGTTGGGACAGGGAGATGTGGGCCACCGGCTCGCGGCGAAAAACTGGCTCCCGGCTCCCGCTCAGGGCGCCATCGGAATAGAATGCCGCAGCGACGACGAGCGCGTCCGCCAATTGCTCGCCCCGCTCGACCACCGGCCGACCCGCGCCGAGGTCATGGCCGAGCGCGGCTTGCTCGAAGCGCTCGACGGCAATTGCCATAGTCCGATCGCCGTATTGGCAGAAGCGCAGGCGGGGCGTGTCACTGTCAATGCTGCGATTTACAGCCCGGACGGCAGCGAAAGGATTACCGGCTCAGCAGTACTGGTCGATGGCGAGATCGCCCCGTTGCGCAAGCTGGCACGAGACATGCTGGCGCGCTCGGGCCCGGCTGTGCGCGCCGTGTTCGGGAGCGCGGCTTGAGCGTTCCCCTCGTCGTTCTGCGTCCCGAGCCTGGATTGACCGCGACGCTAATCGCCGCATTCGAGCGCGGCTTGTCTGCGCGCGGAATGCCGCTGGCAGTGGTAGAGCCGCGCAACTGGAGAGCGCCGTCCGTGGCATTCGCCGGGATTCTGATCGGCAGCGCCAATGCCGTGCGCAGTGCCGGACCGGAATTGGCCAAAGTTGCCCATCTGCCAGTGCTGGCAGTGGGCGAGGCGAGCGCACAGGCGGCAATCGCCGCGGGGCTCGAGGTCGAGCAGGTCGGAGAAGGCAGTCTGCAGGACCTGGTCAATAATTTGAACAGCGGGCCACGGCACCTTCTCCGTCTTGCTGGAGAGACACATTTACACTTGGATTTGCCTGATAATATCACGGTTACGACACGAATAACCTATACCGTGCATTATTCTGCGCCCACCAAAGCCCAAGCGGCATTGCTGCGTGAAGGAAGCCTGGTGATGTTGCATTCAGGCGAAATGGCGCGCCATTTTTCCCAGCAATGTGAGGCGCTTGAAATCGACAAGTCGAGCCTGACAATCGCCGCGCTGGCTCCGCGCATTGCCGAAATGGCGGGGCCGGGCTGGAGCTCTGTCCACATCGCCCCTTCCCGTAGCGACGGTGCACTGTTGGATTTGGCTGCTAGACTATGCAACAGTCTGCCCATGGGAAATGAAGGCGCGCGATCGGGAGCGGCAACAATGCCGGAGAACGGATCGAAATGACCACGCAGAACGATCTTTCACGCACCGGTTCTACCCGGACGATCCTGGGCGTTGTCCTGATCCTTCTGCTGCTCGTTATATCCGCGGCAGGGTTCTTCTACTGGCGTCAGGGCATGGATGGTGTCGATAGTGACGAGGTGGCAGCAGGAACCGTTGCGGAAGGCGCGCTGTCATCGGCCGACCCCGAAGCGGATGCGATGCCCGCTCCGTCGGCCTCGGAGGCTGTGCAGGAAGCCGCCGAGGCGGTCGAGCGTGTTACCGTGCAGCAGGGCGGGCTCGAGGAGCGCCTTGAAGCGGCCGAGCGTCGTGTTCAACTGCTCGACCAGCAGGCCCGCGCTGCCGCCGGTAACGCGGCGCGCGCCGAAGGGCTGTTGATCGCTTTCGCCACCCGCCGCGCCATCGAGCGCGGGGCCGAGCTTGGTTATCTCGCCGACCAGTTGCGGCTGCGCTTTGGCGATGGCTGGCCCAATGCTGTCTCGACCATCATTTCGATGTCGCGTGACCCGGTTACGCTCGATCAACTTATCTTCCGCCTCGAGGGGCTCGAGCCGGAATTGCGCAATGCCAGCGAAGAACCCAGTCTCGACAGGCTACGCCGCGAATTGAGCGAATTGTTCATTGTCAGGCGCGAATCCTCGCCTTCTCCACAACCGATGCGACGGATGGAGCGGGCACGGCTATTTCTCGAGAGTGGTCGCTATGAATCGGCGATCGAGGAAGTGCAGAACATGCCCGGCGCGGTCGCTGCCGAGCGTTGGATCGCCGATACCCGCCGTTATGCCGCGACCCAGCGCGCGATTGACCTGATCGAGACCGGAGCGTTGCTCGAACCGCGACGCCTGCGCGATGGTTCAGGCATCACAGTCGATCAACCGAGTCCGATCTTGCAGACGTCCGAATAGAACGCCGGTGCGTCAAGCGCGGTGGCGCAGCAATTCGGGCCGCTGGCCGGTAACTCCGCGTGCCTCGTCCATGAAAAAGGCTTTGAGGACGCCAGTCCGCTGGACGGCCCCCATGCCGAGCCGACGCAGGGCCGATGCGGCTTTGCCCGGCACGCCGAACAGACGGGTCAGTCCGTCGGTGGCGGCCATCACCATTAATGCGTCGAGCGCGCGCCATTCCTCATATTTTCCAAGCATCTGAGCGTCGCCGGGGTCGAGGCCGAGCCGGCGGCCTTCGGTCAGGACTTCGACCAACGCCCCGACATCGCGTAAGCCGAGATTGAAGCCTTGTCCGGCGATCGGGTGCATCCCGTGCGCCGCATCGCCCACCAGCGCCAGCCGTTCGCCGACCAGTTTGGAAGTATGTTGGAAGGAAAGCGGATAGGATGACCGGGCCGAATTGAGTTCGACCTTTCCGAACAAACCGTCCATCCGCTGCTCGACCTCGGCCAGGAAAGCGCGGTCGGACAGTTTCAATACGCCGTTCGCGTCTTCTTCATCGACCGTCCAGACCAGCGCGCTGCGATGCGTGGCGTCTGCACTATCGAGCAGTGGCAACAGCGCAAACGGCCCGTCAGGGTAGAAGATTTCCCAGGCGACATTGTCATGCGGCTTTTCGTGGTTAAGCCCGACGATGATGGCGCGGTGGCTGTAATCCCATTTGGCCAGGTTCAGTCCCTCTTCCTCACGGGTGGGCGACCCGCGACCCTCGGCGGCGACCATCAGCGCACCTCCGAGCACACTACCGTCGGCGAGGGTGGCGCTGGTACGATAAGCGTCGCGTTCACGGTGAACGATCTCGGCCGGGGCATGCCACTTGATCAGTGGCTCGGCCCTTGCTGCATCGAACAAGGTCGTGCGCAGGGTGCGGTTGGCGAACATCCGGCCGAGCGAATCCTCGTGCGGTTCGGGCTGGAAGTCGATCCGTCCCGGCTTCATCTGGTCGGACACTGCTATGGCGTCGATCGGGCAGCCGTGCGGCTCAAGCGTGTCGGCAAGGTCGATGTTGCGAAACAGGTTCCAGCTCGCGGTCGATATCGCGGTGGCCCGTCCGTCGAACCCTTCGGCGGTGACTGCGGCAGGATCAGCGCGGTCGACCACGTGGCTGGTGAAACCACGCTTAGCCGCCGCCAGCGCCAGGGTCATCCCGACGAGCCCGCCTCCCAGGATCAGCAGATCGCGATTATCGCCCATGGAATCCCTTTGCTTATGCACTAAGGGGCGCAGTAGGACTTATCTGATGCCTTCCGCAAGAACGACCTTCGCACACCTTAACGCCCGTTTCGCCATGCTGATGGCGGCACTGATGCTCGCCATGCTGGTCGCAGCGCCCGCCGCATCGCAAGAGAATACCATTCGGGCCACACTTCTGGCCGAGGGCGCGGTCGCCCCCGGCGGGGAGACTACGCTGGCGCTCAGGTTCACTCCGGTGAGCGAGGAGTGGCACGGTTACTGGGCCAATCCGGGCGATGCCGGGCTGCCGATGGAGTTGGAGTGGGCCGCACCCGCGGGGGTAACGATCGGCGAGGCGCTCTATCCGACGCCGCAACGGCTCGTGATCGACGGCCTGATGAACCATATCTTCGAAGGTGAGTATGCGGTCCTGTTGCCGCTGCGCCTGGCGAAGAACTACGCTGGCGATGACGTTATAAAGTTGAAGCTGGCGCTTACCTATCTTGCTTGTACCGACCGGATTTGCGTGCCGCAGCAGGAGCAATTGCAAGCGGCTGTGCCGGTCGGCGAGGATGGCGGCCCCAATGCCGCTTTCACCCGCTATCGTAGTCAACTGGCACCGCTGATTGATGCTCCGGGACGCTATGCCATTGCCGGTAATCTGCTGCGACTTGCCATCCCGGTCGCGGCCGGCGTCGAAGTCGGCGAACCGCATATTTTTATCCGTAATCGCCAGCTTGTCGATTATGCCGCGCGACAGGGATTTCGCCGGAAGGGCGATTGGCTCGTGGGCGAAATCCCCTTGGCCGAGAACGTAACACGCCCCGACCGGCTCGAGGGCATCGTACGGCTGGGCAATGGCCGGGGCCTACGCTTCGAGGCTGAACCAGGCGCCATTCCATCCGGCGGCAAACGGTTGATGGCACTGGCTGACGAGCGGCCTGCCTTGTGGGTGTTGCTGGCAGGGGCGTTGGTAGGCGGGCTGCTGCTCAACATCATGCCATGCGTTTTTCCGATCCTCAGCCTCAAGGCGCTGAGCCTGGCGCGCGCCGGTGGCGGTGAGGGCGAGGCGAGGGCAGAAGGGCTGGCCTATACCGCCGGGGTCGTGCTGGCCTGTGTGGCGCTGGGCGGGGCGATGCTAGGACTGCGTGCAGCAGGCGAACAGGTTGGCTGGGCGTTCCAGTTGCAGGAGCCGGGTGTCGTCGTGGCGTTGCTGGCGCTGGCCGTGCTCATAACCGCCAACTTGCTCGGCGCGTTCGAGCTGCCGGGACTGGCGATTTCGGGTGGCAGTACCCCGCGCGGAGCTTTCTCGACCGGGTTACTGGCGGCCTTCGTCGCCACCCCCTGCACCGGACCCTTCATGGCGGCGGCGCTCGGAGCGGCGCTGCTGCTCCCTGCTGGACTTGCCCTGGTACTATTCGCTGCACTGGGTCTGGGGCTTGCGCTGCCCTTCCTGTTGCTCGGATTCATACCTGCCTTGCGTAATCGCCTGCCAAAACCGGGGCCGTGGATGGCAACTTTTCGCAAGCTGCTGGCGATCCCGATGGGGCTGACGGCGCTGGCACTGGTGTGGCTGGTGTGGAGGATCGGAGGAGCAGGGTTCGCACTGCTCGCGCTCGCCGTCGCGGCGTTGCTATGCCTCGCCGCAGTGTTTGCGTGGGCTCGACGGCAAAAGCTTCAAGGCGGGGTCGTGGCTCTTGGTGCCATCCTCTTGGCTACCGGCGGCCTGGTAAACTTCGAGCCACAAGAGCGCCAGCTGCAGGCGCAGGTCTTGAATTCCGTACCCTTCAGCAAGGCTGCGCTGGAGCAGGCACGCGCCTCGGGCGTCCCGGTATTCGTCTATTTCACTGCCGACTGGTGCGTCAGCTGCAAGGTCAATGAAAGGGTCGCGATAGAGCGCGCTGCGACCCGCGATGCGTTCGCACAGGCTGGCATCGTCACCCTTCGCGGCGACTGGACGCTGCGTGAGCCGGAAATTACCGAGTTTCTTAATCAACGTGGGGTTGCAGGCGTGCCGCTCTACCTGTGGTATTCACCGCTTGCTGCAGAGCCGGAGCAATTGCCGCAATTGCTTGCGCCCGACAGCCTTATTCGTCTGGCTCGGGATTCAGATCGTCCGGATCGGGTTCGTCAGTAGCGCGACAGGCGTTGACCAGTTCCCGCACCAGCGGACTGGGCTTCAGCATCACCGCGCCGGCGCCGGGGATCATTGCCTCGACTTCGCGCCGACCGGTGAGGGCTTCGAGATCAGGGGAAACGGCCGGAACCGAGCCCTGCCACAGCCAGGCCCGGCCGTTGTAGACCGCATCGACTGGAAACCGCTCGGCATGGAAATTGCCGACCAGGCTCATCATTGCCTGAGCCTCGCGATCGGCGCGGACAAAGCGGGTGAATACAAGGCGCGGGTTTTCGGTTTCACGCTTGCATTGCACCGCCATCATTGGCGTCTCGCCCGGCACACCGTAAAGAAGTCGTTCGCTCTGGTCGCTGGGGGCCCAGATGGCATCTTCGGTATCGGGCGAATCGAGCGGCTGAGATGCTTCGGGTACATCCTCTTCGACAAATCCGCGCTCGAGATAGTCGTCTGCCGCGGGCGGCTGGCACGCGGTCACGGCGAATGCAGGCAAGAGGAGAACCCCGCGGCGCATAGTCATCGCAGCTTCCGCTGCGTCTTGCCGTATCGCGTCTTGCGCGTACCGGGCCGGCCCGCGTCCGAGCGGCCGACACGCGGCGCTTTCTTGTCCGCGTCGGGCAAGCCCAACTCGTCGTTTTCAAGCCGGCGGATTTCGTCGCGCAACCGGCCCGCTTCCTCGAATTCGAGGTCGGCGGCGGCGTTGCGCATCCGCTTCTCGAGGTCCTCGATATAGGCGCGCAGATTGTGTCCGACCAGATTATTGCGCTCGTCATCGCCGGTACCGACGGTGACCCCGTCCTGCGAAGCGGTGTGGGCGACAATGTCCTGGATATTGCGCTTGATTGTGGTCGGCGTGATGCCGTGTTTCTCATTATAAGCGCGTTGCTTTTCGCGCCGACGGTCGGTTTCCGCCATTGCGCGTTCCATGCTGCCGGTGATGCGGTCGGCATAAAGGATCACGCGCCCGTCGACATTGCGCGCCGCGCGGCCAATGGTCTGGACCAGCGAAGTCTCCGACCGCAGGAAGCCTTCCTTGTCGGCGTCGAGTATGCACACCAGCCCACATTCGGGAATATCGAGTCCCTCGCGCAGCAGGTTGATGCCAACCAGCACGTCAAACACGCCCAGCCGCAGGTCGCGTATCAGCTCGATCCGCTCCAGCGTCTCGACATCTGAATGCATGTAGCGCACGCGCACACCCGCTTCGTGCATGAATTCGGTGAGGTCTTCGGCCATCCGCTTGGTCAGGGTGGTGACCAGCGTGCGATAGCCCCTGGCGGCGGTCGCCTTGCATTCCTCGATACAGTCCTGGACCTGGTCCTCGACCGGCTTGATCTCGACCGGGGGATCGATCAGCCCGGTCGGGCGGATGACCTGCTCGGCAAATACACCGCCGGTCTGTTCCATTTCCCAGCCGCCGGGAGTGGCCGACACACAGAAGGTCTGCGGCCGCATCGCGTCCCATTCGTTGAAGCGCAAGGGGCGGTTGTCGATGCAGCTCGGCAGGCGAAAGCCGTATTCGGCGAGCGTCATCTTGCGGCGGTGGTCGCCCCGCGCCATGGCGCTGATCTGCGGCACCGTCTGGTGGCTTTCGTCGACGAACAGCAGCGCGTTTTCGGGCAAGTATTCGAACAGGGTCGGTGGCGGTTCGCCCGGCAGGCGACCTGTCAGGAAGCGCGAATAGTTCTCGATCCCGTTACAGCTGCCGGTGGCGGCAATCATTTCGAGGTCGAAATTGGTCCGCTGCTCGAGCCTTTGGGCCTCAAGCAGGTGGCCCTCGGCATGCAGTTCCTTGAGCCTTTCCACAAGTTCGAACCGGATCGCCTGGGCCGCTTGCTTCATGGTCGGGCCAGGGGTGACGTAGTGTGAATTGGCATAGACCCGCACCCGGTCGAGTTCGACGCCCTTCTTGCCGGTCAGCGGATCGAATTCGCTGATATCCTCGATTTCGTCGCCGAAGAAGCTGATCCGCCAGGCCATGTCTTCATAGTGGCTGGGGAAGATCTCCAGATTGTCACCGCGCACACGAAAATTGCCCCGCGCAAAGGCGGCATCGTTGCGCTTGTATTGCAGTGCGACGAGTTTGCGGATGAGTTCGCGCTGGTCGACGCTGTCGCCCTTCTTGATGTCGAAAATCATCGCTGAATATGTTTCGACCGAGCCGATACCGTAAAGGCACGAGACCGATGCGACGATGATCACATCATCACGTTCAAGCAGGGCGCGGGTGGCCGAATGGCGCATCCGGTCGATCGCCTCGTTTACGCTCGATTCCTTCTCGATGTAGGTGTCCGAGCGCGGCACATAGGCTTCGGGCTGGTAATAGTCGTAATAGCTGACGAAATACTCGACCGCATTGTTGGGGAAGAAGCTCTTGAATTCGCCATAGAGCTGTGCGGCAAGAATCTTGTTGGGGGCCAGCACCAATGCCGGACGCTGCAGCTCCTCAATCACCTTGGCCATGGTGAATGTCTTGCCCGAACCGGTAACCCCCAATAATGTCTGGGTTTTCTCGCCTTCGCGGGCAGAGGAAACCAGTTCGGCAATCGCGGTTGGCTGGTCGCCGGCGGGCTCGTAATCCGAAACCAGTTCGAATTTCTTGCCCGGCATCGATTTTGCCGGTCGCGCCGGGCGATGCGGAGTAAAGTCTTCTCCGGTTTCGGGTTCTGCCAGCCCGCGCCTGATTACAAGTTCTGCCATGGCGCATGGATATGCGTATCCCGAAGGGCATTGTGAAGTGTTGCTTGCGGCGATACCGTTGGCGCGAGCCAGGATGGCTAGGATCCGGTGGTCGCAAATGAGGATCAGACATGATTGGCAAACGTCGCACCAGACGAATGGCGGGCTCTATGTTGGGCGCTATCGCAATGATTGCGCCGGCTTCCTGCAGTGATGAGCGGATCGCGGACGAGGAAGTGCTGGCGCGGGCCGGCACGCTGGAGGATCCGGCACCCGGCCTTTATGCCGTCACCACCGAGCTTGACCGGTTTGAAGTGACCGGGGCGCCGCCGGCCGTGGCCGATCGCCTGCGCGTACAGAGTGGCGGAGTGCAGAAATCCACCAGTCAGCGCTGCGTGACCGAAAAGGATGCCGACAAGGGATTCGAGCCACTGCTGCGCGAATTCGCCGAGATGCAGAACGGCCTCGATTGCGGCTTTACCCGCTTCGAGGCCGATGCACCCCGGTTCAACGCGAAACTGACCTGTACCGGACCGCTTGATGCGACCGCGGCGGTGGCTTTCGCTGGCGAAACTTCGCGCCAGGGTTTCGACATGACCATGGATACCGAGGCCAGCAGCCGGATCATCGCTGGCGGTACCATGGCGATGCGGCTGCGCTTTTCTTCCGAACGGGTGGGCGAGTGCAGCGAAGCCGCCGATGCCCGAGTAGAACCGCCTCCAGCGCTTTGAACGTTCCCGCCAGGCGCGGAACGCTATCGTTAGCGTCGCATTCATAGGTTTTAGGCTATGGTGTAAAAAAGAGATGGCCACGCGCGCACCAAAGACTTCGATACTGCCCGTTCCACTGGAGCGGGCCGAACTCTTGCGGCGGTTCGAATTGGCCCGCGAAACGGCACCAGAAGGGATCCCCAAACCCGGATTGCGGCTGTTCGCTGCGGAGGTATTCTCCACTTTTTCACCCAGGCCCCGTCTCTCGCGGCTGTTTCGCGGTCGGTTGCAGCTGCCCAAGGCTGCCAATCCGCGTTGCGTGATGCTGTTGCCCGGCTTCGCCACCCACCCGTCGCGCATGCGCTATTTCGCCGAAACGCTGGAAGAAGCGGGACATACGGTCAAACGCTGGGGGCAGAGCTACAATTGGGGCGCAACCACTGAAATGTTCGCCATGCTGGAGGATCGTCTGCTCGATCTCGACCGGCGCTGTGGTGGGCCGGTGGTGCTGGTCGGCTGGAGCCTGGGTGGGTTGTTTGCACGCGAACTGGCGAAGAAGCATCCCGGTGCCGTGGCCAAAGTCATCACAATGGGCACACCGTTTTCCTATTCGCCGCGCGCAAATCATGCCTGGCGGTTGTATCAATTCATTGCCGGCCACAGGGTCGACAAGCCGCCGGTGGGCGGGGACCTGGCGGCCAAGCCGCCGGTCGAGACCGTGGCCCTGTGGAGTTCCAACGATGGTGTGGTTCATCCGCGTGCGGCCTGCGGCAAGCCCGGCGAACGCGATCGGGCGATCGCCTTGCGTTGCGGACATATGGGCTTTGCGGACTCCCGCGAGAGCATCGAGACTGTCGCTCGCGAAATCGATGGGGAACCTGTGGGCGATTGAACCCTTGTTAGGGCGGGGCATGACTGTACGTTGTGCCTTTGGACAGGGGACCGATGAGCACTTCCGATAGCTATTTCGACGAGCGTCAGGATGAGACAGGCGCGATCCGCGAGGCGTATCGTGACTATGACACGTGGTTTCAGCAGCAGGATAACGGTTTTCTGCGTCGCAAGCACCTCGAGGCTGAGGGGCAATTTCGCAGCACCGGCATCACCTTTAATGTCTATGGTGAGGATAATGCCGAGGAACGGTTGATCCCGTTCGACATGGTCCCGCGCATCATCACGGCAGCCGAATGGCGCCGGCTCAGCCGCGGGATCGAACAGCGCGTGTCGGCGCTCAATGCCTTCCTCTACGATCTTTATCACAAGCAGGAGATTATCCGCGCGGGTCGACTGCCCGAGCGGCTGTTTCGCAACAATGCAGCGTGGTTGCCAGAAATGGTCGGCTTCACCCCGCCCGGCGGGGTCTATACCCACATCGTCGGTATCGACCTGGTGCGAACCGGACCAGACGACTTCTACGTGCTGGAGGACAACGCCCGCACGCCGTCCGGTGTTTCGTACATGCTGGAAAATCGCGAGACGATGATGAGCATGTTCCCCGAGTTATTCACGCAGGTCGGGGTCGAAGGCGTTTCCAACTATCCCCGCCGCCTGGCCAAGAGCCTCGCCGCCTGCGCGCCGGAGGGTACGGGCGGCAAGCCGGTTGTCGCGGTGATGACACCGGGGATCTACAACAGTGCATATTTCGAACATTCTTTCCTCGCCGACCAGATGGGCGCGGAATTGGTCGAAGGCAGCGATTTGCGGGTTATCGACGGGAGGGTGCAGATGCGCTGCACCACCGGATATCGGCCGGTCGATGTCATCTACCGCCGCGTCGACGATGAATTTCTCGATCCGCTCACATTCAATCCCGACAGCATGCTGGGCGTACCGGGAATAATGGATGTTTATCGGGCAGGCCGCATCACGATTGCCAATGCCCCGGGCGCCGGGATTTGCGACGACAAGGCAATATACAGTTTCATGCCCGAGATCGTCGAATTCTATACTGGTGAGAAACCGCTGCTGCCCAATGTCGAGACGTGGCGTTGCGCCGACGCCGACAGCCTCAAATATGTGCTCGACAATCTCGAGGAGCTCGTGGTCAAGGAGGTGCATGGATCGGGCGGCTACGGAATGCTTATCGGGCCGACCGCATCGAAGCGCGAGATTTCCGAGTTCCGCCAGAAGTTGAAAGCCAACCCGGCCAACTACATCGCCCAACCCACCCTGGCTCTTTCGACCTGTCCGATTTTCACCAAGAAGGGGCTGGCGCCACGCCATGTCGACCTACGCCCCTATGTGCTGGTCAATCCCGAAGGGATCGAGATCACCCCCGGGGGACTGACCAGGGTGGCTCTCAAGCAAGGTTCGTTGGTGGTCAATTCGAGCC
>SHLU01000186.1 GCA_004282995.1 Sphingomonadaceae bacterium | reverse complement strand
GGATGTTCACCGATCCGGCGATTGCCGACAGGGTGCGGTTGGGCGCGGTCAATTCGATCAACTGGGCGCGGCTGATGGCGCAGGTAGTCTACTACTTCACCAGCGCGGTACAGCTTGGCGCACCCGACAGGAAGGTGGCCTTCAGCGTTCCGACCGGCAATTTCGGCGATGTCTTCGCCGGCTATGTCGCGGCGCAGATGGGGCTGCCCATCGAGAAGCTGATCGTCGCCACAAATGTCAACGATATCCTTCACCGCGCCTTGAGTGAGGGCGACTACTCGGCCGGTAAGGTCACGCCCACTGCGGCGCCGAGCATGGATATTCAGGTCAGTTCCAACTTTGAACGGCTGTTGTTCGATTGTGGCGGGCGCGACGGCAGGGCGCTGGCCGAGCAGATGCGCGGTTTCGAAACTGAAAAGGCGATGCGTCTCAGCAATGCCCAGCGCGAGGGCGCATCGAAGCTCTTCACCAGCGTACGCGTCGACCAGGACGCAATGGCCCGCACCATGCATCGCACGTTCCAGCTTTCCGACGAAGTGATCGACCCGCATACAGCCATCGGGCTGAACGCGGCCCAGGAAGCCGATATTTCCAGTGATGTCCCGATCATTACTCTGGCGACCGCTCATCCGGCCAAATTTCGCGATGCTGTCGAGCGGGCTACGGGCACGCGGCCCGCACTGCCTGCCCGTATCGGAGATCTGTTCGGCCGTGAGGAACGGTGTACCGAGCTTGCGGGCGAATATGGCGAGCTGGTTGATTTCATTCTCGCCAACGCAGCCGAGGCCAACTGATGGCCGACCTGATTCAACAGCCGCAGCTCATGGTGGGCGATGGATGGGACCATTACGCGCTGATCGACAGCGGCGATGGTCGCAAGTTCGAACAGTTCGGTCCTTATCGATTCATCCGCCCAGAGCCGCAGGCCATGTGGACACCGCAGAATAGTGCTTGGCAAGCGGACGGCGAGTTCATTCCTGGTGCCGACGAAGATGGCGGTGGACGCTGGCACCTCTCGGACAAGGTGCCCGCCCACGGCTGGCCCTCAAGCTGGCGTGAGACGCGCTTCACTGCCACTTGCACGCCTTTTCGTCATCTCGGCTTTTTTCCGGACATGGCGCCGGTTTGGGAATGGATGCGTGAGCAACTGGCGGACAAGTCCGAAGCGCAAACACTCAACCTGTTCGGCTACACCGGGGTCGGCACGCAGGCACTGAGCCAATGCGGCCCGGTCACCCATGTCGACGCTTCAAAGAAATCGGTCGCCCAGGCGCGTGAAAACGCCACACTGGCCGGAATGGAAAACCGGGCGATCCGCTGGCTGGTTGACGATGCGGCCAAATTTGCAGCGCGCGAGGTACGGCGCGAGAACCGCTACGACGGGATTATCCTCGATCCGCCCAAGTTCGGGCGCGGACCCAAGAACGAGACCTGGCGGATCGAGGAAGGCCTCGCCCCGCTGGTCCGCGATTGCCGCGCATTGCTCGACAATGACAGCCGTTTCCTGTTCCTTACCGTCTACGCGGTGCGGATGAGCAGCCTGTCGCTTGCCGGCCTGTTTGACGAGGTTTTTGCTGGCTTGCCGGGCATGATCGAACATGGCGATCTGGCTGTCCGGCAGCAGCACGATGGCAGACTGTTGCCGACGGCGATCTTCGCGCGCTGGTCGAATCCGGGCTAGGGGGCGCAATGGCCGATTCGCTGACACTGCAATTCGACGATATCGAAACCGATGTCCTGACCGGGATCTATTCGGAGGAAACGGGCAAGCCGCAGCCTTTGCGCATCTCGATCGCGGTAGATTACCAAGTGGCCGCACACTACAGCCCGGACACGCCGCTCGACGAGAGCAAGAACTACATGGACCTCAAATTTGCTGCCACCGAGGCGCTGCCTCAAGGGGTGCATTTCAAACTGATCGAATCTGTCGCCGACCACATCTGCGAGACCTTGTTTCTGCAGGATGAAAAAGTTCGGGCGGTGACGGTGAAGATCATCAAGCTGGCGATCGCGACCGGAAACGAGAAGATCGGCATCACCCTGCGCCGCGAACGGCGCTGACATGGCGCAGGCTGTGATTGATTGCGGCAAGCTTCCCGATCGCGCGACGGAAGCCTCGGCCGAATTTTACACCGAATGGTTGCCGCGGATTGAACTGGCCTTACGCGACACAGACGATGACCTTGTTCTCCTGCTGCCACATGCAGCCTATGATCATGACGACTGGCGCCGGGCCGTTGCACGCGATCTCGCCCGTGCATTTGCGCCATGCCGGGTTAATGTCATCGGAGGTGGTGATGCCCCTTCGCAGGAGGCCACAATCGCCTATCTCGAAAATGCGCCAGGCGTGACGGGCCAGTACCTGCCCCTCGATAGCGCGGGTGCAGGAAATCCTGTACGCCAGCACGATGACCAGTAAAAATCTTGTCGACGGCTTCGGGCGGAGCATCGACTATCTGCGGCTGTCGGTCACCGACCGCTGTGACTTGCGCTGCACCTATTGCATGCCAGAAAGGATGCAGTTCCTGCCGCGCGCTGAGATACTCACGCTCGAAGAACTGCGTGACCTCGCGCTTGGTTTCGTCGCACGCGGAATAACCCGGATTCGCGTGACCGGGGGGGAGCCCCTGGTCAGGCGCGATGTGCTGGACCTTATCCGTGCGCTTGGGCGCCAGATTGGGGGCGGGTTGAACGAACTGACGCTGACGACCAACGGCACCCAACTTGCGGGACATGCCGAGGCGATTGCCGATGCCGGGGTGCGCCGGATCAATGTATCGCTCGACACTCTCGACCGTGCAGTTTTCGAACGGCTTTCGCGGCGGGACGCGCTGGCCAGCGTGCTGGGTGGGATTGAGGCAGCCCGGGCCGCCGGCCTCAAGGTGAAGCTCAACACGGTTGTGATGAGAGGCGTCAACGAGGGCGAAATCCCGGCGCTGGTCGCGTGGGCCCATGGCGAGGGGCATGACATCTCGCTGATCGAGACCATGCCGTTGGGCGCAATTGACGCGGAGCGCGTCGACCAGTTCGTCTCGCTTGACGATATTCGGCGGGAACTGGAACAACGCTGGACGCTGAGTGAGAGCGAACATCGCACCGCCGGGCCATCGCGATATGTCGAGGTGCCAGAAACGGGCGGCAGGATAGGCTTCATCACGCCAATGAGCGACAATTTCTGCGCCGGCTGCAACCGTATTCGGGTGACCGCCACCGGCCAGCTTTACCCGTGCCTTGGCGGCGGCGAGCGTGTCGACCTGCGTTCTGCTATGCGCTCGGACGATCCCGAACTAAGGCTGCAGGCGGCGCTGGATACCGCGATGAAGATCAAACCGCAGCGGCATGATTTCCGTATCGGCGCGGGTCAGGGGCCGGCGCTAGCGCGGCATATGTCGGTGACCGGGGGCTAGTTTGGCGATCACTATCATCTTCCTCGGCCCGTTGCGCGACATTGCGGGGGAGCCGGAGCGCGAGGTCAATGCGCCGCTCGACTGGCCTGGACTGCTGGCCGCAGTTGGTCCGCACGTGGCCGAGCAATTGCGGCAAGACCGGGTCAACATCGCATGCGGCGGCAAGGTATTGCACGACAAGACAGCGTTGAGCGCCGAGGATGGCGACGAGGTGGCGCTATTGCCGCCTGTCAGCGGAGGATAGCGCGATGCCCCGACTCTCGCTGGATGTGCCGACCGATGTCAGACTGCTCGACAAGGGGCTGTCGGCGGGCGAGGCCCTGGCAGCATTCAACGCCGCCAATCCGTACGCGGGCGGGATCGCCAGCTTTCTTGGCAAGGTCCGGTCTGACAACAATGCTCA
>SHLU01000185.1 GCA_004282995.1 Sphingomonadaceae bacterium | reverse complement strand
CGCTTGCCGACCTGCTTGAAGCATTGCCCGATATGCGGATCGAGATCGAGACCAATGGCACGACCAAAGCGCCGCCAAGGCTCGATATTCGTGTCGATCAATTCAATGTCAGCCCCAAGCTGGCCCATTCGGGCAATCCGGCCGAGCTGGCACTGATCCCTGAGCGGCTCGATTTCTACGCGCTCGATGCCCGCGCCTGCTTTAAATTCGTGATCGCCGAGCCGGGCGATGTCGTCCAGGTTCTCGAACTGCAACGCCGACATGCGATCCCGCCCCAGCGCATCTTCCTGATGCCCGAAGGGACAGACAGCGCATCCTTGCGCGCCCGAATGGAATGGCTCGTGCCGCTATGCCTCGAGCACGGCTATCGCCTGAGCGACCGGATCCACATTCACCTGTTTGGGGATACCCGCGGAACCTAGCGTGAAGCTTAGCCTTGAGCACGCCAGCGCTGGACGACGCGATGGACCGATTCCTCTTCGCCGCCGCTCTGGTTCCACAGCTCGACGAAACTCGGGTCTTCCGAGGCCGGACGCTTCGATTCCTCGAGATTGTCGAAGCTGACGCGGATCGGGATAGCCACACCTTCGCCGCAAACAATGCATTCTCGGTTGCGCAGTGCGGGTATCGAATCGAGAAAACCGCGTGCACCTTCGGGCATGGCAGCCTTGACGAATGCCTGGTCGCGTTCGTTGTTGAGGCGCATCGAGATGATCGTGCCACACTGCGACAGGACGCCCTCGGCAAGGTCGGACGGACGCTGGGTTATGAGGCCCAGCGAGATACCGTATTTACGGCCTTCCTTGGCGATCCGGCTGAGGATGTCACCGACCGATGAACCATCGGCATTAGCTTCGCTCGGCACGTAACGGTGAGCTTCCTCGCATACCAGCAGGATCGGCCGGGTCCGTTCTTCGCGGGCCCAGATGGCATAGTCGAACACCAACCGGCTCAAAACCGCAACCACCGTACTGGTGATATCGGACGGGACACCGGAAACGTCGATGATCGCGATGGGCTTGTCATCCGATGGCATCCGGAAAATCTTGGAAATGAAGTCGGCCATGGTGTCGCCGACCAGCATGCCGGAAAACATGAACTGGTAGCGAGGGTCGCCCTTCAGCTCCTCCAGCTTGTTCTTGATGCGCATATAGGGCGCAGAGGAATTGGCCTTGTCGAGCTTGCCCATTTCGTCGGCGACCGCGCCGCCCAGGTCCGACAGCAGGTAGGGAATCGGCGAATCAACGGTAATCTTGCCGAGCTGTTCGGCCAGCCGGTTCTTGCTCCGCGCCTTCAGCAGGCACTTGGCGAGGATATCCTCCTCCACTTGCCGGTCGTTGCCCGAACTGGTCAGCAAGACCTCGCAATGCTCCTGAAAATTCATTAGCCAGTAGGGCATCTGCAGATTGGACACGTCGAGGATCATGCCGGTGTTCTTGAATGCGGCGGAATACTCGCCGTGCGGATCAATCATCAAGATGTGGCCCGCAGGGGCGGCTTCGCAAATCCGGTGAAGGATCAAGGCGGCGCTGGTCGATTTACCGGTACCGGTCGAACCGAGCAGTGCGAAATGCTTGCCCAACATGGCATCGACGTAAAGCCCGGCTCGGATATCCTTGGTTGGATAAACAGTGCCGATCTGAATGTTGGAACGGCCGTCGCTGGCATAGACCATCTTGAGGTCGGCAGTGCTGGCCGGATAGACATAGGCGCCCGGCACCGGATAGCGGGTAACCCCGCGCTTGAAGCTGTGAATGCGGCCGGTCAGTTTTTCTTCCTGCCCTTCGCCAAGGAAATCGATATTGGCGATCACCCCGCCATTCTGGCGGCGGTCCTGGCGCTGGTTGCGCACGCTGGCGAGCAGCCAGCTGTTGCCCACGCGGATCTTGATCTGGCTACCGACCTGGCCCGCGAGCCCGATCGACGGGTCCTCGTCGGCCATACATTCGTTGAGCCGCTGCAGGTCGAGCGCGATCTGCGAACCAGAGCCGGCAATTTCCAGTACCACGCCAATCGGTTGGCTGCAGTTGTCAGGCGACGATTTCTCGGCAGCCTTGCCCTCCGATCCCGTAGCGTTGAATTCCTGCTTGCCCATGTCAGTCATGCGTATGAACCTTCTATCCCGTGCAATTGCGCGAGCAGAATGGACGGACAGGGTTAAGATCGCGTCAACTTCGACTTAAGTCTTTTAAATCAAAGCAAAAAGTCGGCCTGCAAGCCACCCCATGGCAACCGACAGGAAGATGGCGACCAGGCCATAGAGCCACCCCCAGTAAAGAGCGGCGGTTTCCACGAAGCGTTCGAAACCGACTTTCTCGACTTCGACTTCAGCGATGGCGGAGGCGACAACCCGCCCGCGACTGAGGGCGAAGGTCTCTGCGGTGTAAGTCCCGGCATGGACGCTGGATGGCAGGTTGAGACGTGCCTGGTAGAGCACTCCTTCGCGCAGTTCGACGCCCGAGAAATTCTCTTCGTAAAGACCTTGCCGCAGCTTCAAGTCGACCAGGCCGTCACGAAACCGCGCGACCTCGTCGGGATCGCTCGTTCCGCTCGGTGAAAGCTGGATGAAGCCAGTACCGAATTCGAAGATCGCGGCCGTCCGATCATCAACGATCTGGCCGATTGGTCGGTTTGATGCCACGGCGAAATAGGACGGAGCGGAACGGAAATCCATCGCATCGGCATTCATCCAGATGCCGCCGATCTGGTCTTTTTCACGCAGACGGATCGCTTGCGTCGGCCCTTTCAGGACTACAACGATGTCGTATTCCTCGCCAACACCCTGGCCCGGCGGCGGGAGCACGGCGCCGAACAACAGCAGTTCGGTGCCGGTAAAGCCTTGGCGCAGCTCGACCTTGTGCTGCGAAACCTCCGGCACCAGCACCGGATCGCGTTGGCCCGAAAGGGCAAACAGAGCCAGAAGGACGAGCAATACGCGCCTCATAGCGCAGTTGCCGAATAGATCTCGTCCGGCTGTACGCCGAGGCCGAACAGCATTCTGAACGCAACCAGGATGACGACCACGGCCAGGACCAGCCGCAATATGTCCGGTCGTGCCCGCAGTGCGATCTTGGTGCCGAACTGTGCGCCCATAACGGAGCCGACCAGCAACAGCGCGGCGAGGATGAGATCTACCGCTTTGGTCGTCAGCGCATGGGTCATGGTGGTCGCCATGGTCACGAACAGGATGTTGAACAGCGAAGTTCCGACCACCACCCGACCGCTCATGCCGAGCAGGTAGAGCATTGCGGGCACCAGCATGAAGCCGCCGCCGACTCCCATCAGCATGGTCAGGATACCGACGAAAAAGCCGAGAATCAGTGGCGCCAGCGGCGATATGTAAAGGCCAGAACCATAGAAGCGCCAGCGATAGGGCAGTGCCGCGACCAGCGGGTGATGCCGACGCCGCGCCGCCGGTGGCGTAACGCCGCCGCGCCGAGACAATATCGCCTCGAGTGACTCGCGTAGCATCAGCGCGCCGATGGTGCCGAGCATCAGGACATAGAGCACGTTGATGACGACATCGATCTGGCCCAGGGCCTGGAACAGGCGAAACAGCAAAGCGCCGACCAGCGCGCCTAATATACCGCCGGCGACGAGCACCCAGCCCATCCGGTAATCGACCCCGCCCTGTCGCTGGTGCGCGAGCACACCCGATACGCTGGCACCAGTCACCTGAGAGGCGGCCGAAGCGGCCGCCACGGTGGGCGGAATCCCGTAGAATATCAGCAGCGGAGTGGTCAGGAATCCGCCGCCCACGCCGACCAGCCCAGACAAGATTCCCGTCAGCGCGCCGAGCGCGATGATCACCAGTCCG
>SHLU01000184.1 GCA_004282995.1 Sphingomonadaceae bacterium | reverse complement strand
GCCCCATTCCGCCGGGCAGCGAACCCTTGGGTGTCTTGGCATCGAACAGCAGGAAATCGGCAGCGTCTTGATAGCGGGCGGCGCGGGCCACGTCCGCCGCCGAGGCCACGGGAAGCACCTTCCAGACCGGCAAGGCAAAGCGCGCTTTCACCTGCGCCACGCGTTCGGGGATTTCCTCGCCATGCAACTGGATCGCGTCAAGCCCGGCAGCGATTCCCTCGGCCAGCACGGTATCATCGGGATCGACGAACAGTCCGACCTGCGTGATCTGTCCTTTCGCCCGGGCCGCCAGCGCTGCGGCCTCGCGCATCACCAGGAATCGCGGCGAGGGGGGATAGAACACCAGCCCGACATGGCTCGCCCGCGCCGCAATCGCCGCGTCGAGTGTTTCGACCCGGTCGATGCCGCAGATCTTGATATCGGTCATTGTGCCTGCCTCACCGCCAGCGCGGTGCTAAAGATCGTTCGCCAGATCGAGGGTTCGCGCGATGGCCTTGCGACCCTCAGCCGGCGAATGGCTCATGGCGATGATTGAAGCATCGGGAAAAGCGGAAGAGAAATTTCGCACCGAGCTGGCGTAATTCTCCACGTCGGCATCGGCCAGATTGCCGAGCGTACGGGCCTTACTGTCCTTGATCATGCAACCGCCGAAAGCGAGGCCATGCTCGGGCAGGCCGATTGTGATGTTGTCCAGCGTATGTGCCCCGCCAGGAAAGTATATGCGAAGCGGGGCGAGGGCGATGGCGGCATCGCCAATGGCCCAGCCGTCGTCGGTAAAGAGGATGGCATTTTTCGCGGGCTGGAACCCGTTCTCGGGTGCAAGCGCATTGGTCAGCGGGTGCGCCCATGTATCGACACCGGCCTGGTGCAACGCGGCGATCCCGCCCATCTTGTCGCGGTGGGCATGGGTGATGACAGCCGCGCGGACGGGCCGCGCCTGCACCTGTTCGGCCCAGCGCAGAATTTGTTCGGTCTGGAAATCGGTCCAGGCAGTGTCGACCAGCAGTGTGTGGTCGCCATCGACCACCAGCAGTCCGTTGGACGGAATGGGTCCGAAGCCGGGCAGGTCGAGATAGGTGGTGTGTTGCCAGACACCCGGCGCAAGCTGGATGAAGGAAACCTCGCCGAAGCGGATCGCCTCGGTGCCTTCTTCCTGCTCGGCTACAGAATTCCGGATTTCGCCCGGGATACAGGCAGCCAGGGCGAGAGCGGGCACAATCGCCGCGATGGTATAATTCACAATGTTGCCTCGATATCGCGTGCCGCCTGGACCGGATCATCAGCGCGGCTGATCGGACGACCGATGACCAGCACGCTGGCACCATCGTCGCGCGCTTGCCGCGGAGTAACGACGCGCTTCTGGTCACCCACGGCGCTGCCAGACGGGCGCAGGCCGGGTACCACGAAGAAGCCCTTGCTCCACTGCTTGTGAACCGCACGCACTTCCCGCCCCGAACACACGATGCCATCGAGTCCGGCGTTTTCGGCCAGTTCTGCCAACCGCATTACCTGGTCATGCGGCGAACCGCTGACCCCGATGCGGGGAAGGTCACGCTCGTCGAGACTGGTGAGCATGGTCACGGCCACTACCTTGGTGTTTTCGCCCGCGGCGGCCTTGGCATCCTCCATCATCGCCCGTCCGCCGCTGGCATGGACGGTGACGATGGCCGGTTCCAGTACGTGCACAGCCTGCATTGCGCCGGCGACGGTATTGGGAATGTCGTGCAGTTTCAGGTCCAGGAAGACCGGCAGGCCGCTGTGCGCGATTTCATGCACCCCGTGGTGACCATGAGCATAGAAGAACTCCATACCCAGTTTGACCCCGCCGATATGGGATTTGACCTTGTCGACCAGCGCCTTGCCCGCTTCCAGCCGGGGCAGGTCCAGCGCAAGAAAGACCGGGTTGCTCACCGCACATTATCCTGTGGACCGAGCGGGTCGGCGTCATTCTCGTCGGCGAACGATTGGTCGGGGGATGTAGCAGGGGGCTTTGACTGAGAAGGGGGCGGGTTCAATCCGGAATCACGCTCCCGGGCAGCCGCGGCGGC
Organism: Sphingomonadaceae bacterium; assembly: GCA_004282995.1. Classification (GTDB taxonomy): domain Bacteria; phylum Pseudomonadota; class Alphaproteobacteria; order Sphingomonadales; family Sphingomonadaceae; genus Parerythrobacter. Next base: position 1,797 of record SHLU01000184.1, on the reverse strand, counting down.
TTCTTCTTTGGAGGCGGCGTGCGCGCGTGCGGCATTTTCAAGGCTGATAATCTTGCGCGAGAGGCTCCACCGTGCGCCGCGATGATAGATCCACATCGGCAACAGGCCGAACAGGAACGAGACGATAACCAGCGCCGGGACCTTGGTTTCGACAACCAGGTTTTCCCAGATTTTGACGGTCACCTCGTTCCAGTTGAAGAAGGAAAACAGCAGCAGCACAGCCAAGACCAGCAGCCACATGATGGTGCGCATTACCTGCAATTGTGATCTCCCCTTAATTCACCACGATGCTAGGGCGCATGACCGGCCGCGTCCAGCGGCAAGCTGTCAGCCGAACACGCGTTTGAAAATCGTATCGACCTGTTTGAAATGGTATTCGAGGTCGAAGCGTTCCTCGAGTTGATCTGTGGTGAGCGCAGCGGTTACTTCTTCGTCCTGTTTGAGCAGGTCGAGCAGCTGGAGCCGCCCATCCGACTCCCAGACTTTCATCGCGTTGCGCTGGACCAGCCGGTAGGCATCTTCGCGGCTGACGCCGTTCTGGGTGAGAGCCAGCAGAACGCGCTGCGAATGTATCAGCCCGCCCATGCGGTCCATGTTGGCCTGCATCCGCTCGGGATAGATCAGCAGCTTGTCGACTACGCCGGTCAGCCGCGCCAGCGCGAAATCGAGCGTGATACAGGCATCCGGCCCGATGAAACGCTCGACCGATGAGTGCGAGATGTCGCGCTCGTGCCACAAAGCCACATTTTCCAGCGCGGGCAGGGCGTAGGCACGGATCATCCGGGCCTGCCCAGTCAGATTCTCGGTCAGAATCGGGTTGCGCTTGTGCGGCATCGCGCTCGACCCCTTCTGGCCGGGCGAAAAATATTCTTCTGCCTCGAGCACCTCGGTGCGCTGCAGATGCCTTACTTCCACCGCCAACCGCTCGATCGAACCGGCGATGACGGCAAGGGTGGAGAAAAACATCGCGTGCCGGTCGCGCGGGATCACCTGGGTGCTGACAGGCTCCGGTGTCAGGCCCAGCCTGGCGGCGACATGTTCCTCGACCGCAGGATCGATATTGGCAAACGTGCCAACCGCACCGCTGATAGCGCAGGTGGCGATCTCCTCGCGCGCGGCGACGAGGCGTTTGCGGCAGCGGTCAAATTCGGCATAGGCCTGCGCTAGTTTAAGTCCGAAGGTGACCGGCTCTGCATGAATACCGTGGCTGCGCCCGATCGTGGGAGTAAATTTGTGCTCCTCTGCCCGGCGCTTGATCGCCGCCAGCAGGGCATCGAGATCCTCCAGAAGGATATCGGCTGACCGCGCCAACTGAACCGCGAGCGTCGTGTCGAGGACATCCGAACTGGTCATACCCTGGTGCATGAAGCGCGCCTGATCGCCGACATTCTCAGCGACCCAGGTAAGGAAAGCGATGACATCGTGCTTGGTCACCGCTTCGATTGCATCGATGGCTTCGACGTCGATCTCGGGATCGGTGGCCCACCAGTCCCATAGCGCCTTGGCCGCACTTTCGGGTACGACGCCCAGTTCGCCCAGCTTCTCGGTCGCGTGGGCCTCGATCTCGAACCAGATGCGATATTTGGCCTCCGGCTCCCACAGGGCGGTCATGGCGGGACGGGCGTAGCGGGGGACCATGGGCAGGCTCCGGGATCAGGCAAGAGAGGGGCGTTGCGCGGCGGCTAAGGCGCGGGCGGCACCAATGCAAGCGTCGGAATCGATTTTCCAGCTATCTGTTCGTTCCCCTCACCCGGTTACATTGCATTGCCCGGCTTGCTGGGTATGACTGACTGAAAT
>SHLU01000036.1 GCA_004282995.1 Sphingomonadaceae bacterium | reverse complement strand
TTGCTCGCTAAGGCCCGAGGCAATTCTCGACAGCAACGGAAACCCGATGGCCCTTCCTGAAATGAAACGCGTCCTTCTCAAGCTCTCGGGCGAAGTGCTGATGGGCGACCAGCAGTACGGGATTGATCCGTCTTTTGTGCTGGAACTGGCCAAGGAAGTTAAGGCGGCCAAGGAGCAGGGACTGCAAATCTGCCTCGTTATCGGCGGCGGTAACATTTTTCGCGGAATGGCTGGCGCGGCGCAGGGAATGGACCGGGCGCAGGCCGATTACATGGGCATGCTGGCAACGGTGATGAACGCACTGGCGATGCAGAGCGCGCTCGAGCAGCTCGGCGTTCCGACCCGTGTGCAATCAGCCATCCAGATGGATCAAGTTTGCGAACCGGTGATCCGGCGCCGTGCTGAGCGTCATCTCGCCAAGGGCCGCGTAGTGATTTTCGCGGCAGGCGTTGGTGCTCCCTATTTTACCACCGACAGCGGCGCTGCCTTGAGGGCAGCCGAAATGCGCTGCGATGCGCTGCTCAAGGGCACCAGCGTGGACGGGGTTTATAACAGCGATCCCAAGACCAACCCGGACGCGACCCGTTACGATACAGTGAGTTATGGTAAGGTCCTGGCTGACAATCTGAAGGTTATGGATGCCTCTGCCGTGGCATTGTGCCGCGATAATGATATCCCCATCGTGGTCTTCTCGATCCGCGAACAGGGCAATCTCGCGCGGGTGCTGGCCGGCGAGGGCGTGCAGACGATAGTACAAAAGGAAGACTGAGCGATGGCGAAATACGAAAAGGCCGATATCGAGCGCCGGATGAAGGGCGCGGTCGAGAGCTTGAAGAGCGATCTGTCGGGCCTCCGGACGGGTCGGGCCAACACCAGCCTGCTCGATCCGGTTGTCTGCGAAGTCTATGGCGCGATGATGCCGCTCAACCAGGTGGCAACTGTCTCCGCGCCCGAACCGCGAATGCTTAGCGTGCAGGTGTGGGACAAGTCGAACGTGACCGCAGTCGAGAAGGGCATCGCCCATGCCAATCTGGGTCTCAACCCCATGATCGACGGCCAAACCTTGCGGCTGCCGATGCCCGACCTGACGGAAGAGCGGCGCAAGGAACTGGCCAAGCTTGCCGGGCAATATGCCGAGAAGGCAAAGATTGCGATCCGCAATGTCCGCCGGGATGGCATGGAAGCGCTCAAGGAAGACGAGAAGGCCAAGGATATTTCCGAGGACGATCGCAAGCGCCTTGAAGACGAAGTCCAGAAGCTGACCGACACCTATGTGGCCGAAACGGATGCCGCCGCCGAGGCCAAGGAAAAGGAAATCATGACGCAGTGAGCGTCATGCAGATGGGGGACAGGAAGTGAGCGTCGCCGACGGTCAGGCGCGGCATGTCGCCATCATCATGGACGGCAACGGCCGCTGGGCCAAGCGCAAGCATCTGCCGCGTGCGATGGGCCATCGCCGCGGAGTCGAGGCCGTGCGCGAACTCGTACGTTCGCTCAAGGACACCTCGATCGAGTGCCTGACGCTCTACGCCTTCAGTTCGGAGAACTGGAAGCGGTCGGATGATGAAGTCGACGATCTGATGAACCTGATGCGCAAGTTCATCAAATCCGACCTGCCCGAATTCATCGCTAATGATGTGAAGCTGCATATCATCGGTGACTGGCAGGCGCTGGCGCCGGATATCGTCGCCATGCTCGAAGATGCGCTTGAGCAGACCTCGAAGGGTTCGCGAACGCTGGCTGTTGCGCTCAATTACGGTGGGCAAGCAGAGATCGTTCACGCCGCGCGCCGCGCCGCCGAGCAGGGCGAGATTACCGAAAAAACGATCGATGCCAATCTGTTTACTGCCGGCCTGCCGCCGCTGGACCTGCTGATCCGCACCAGCGGGGAAGTGCGATTGTCCAATTTCCTGCTGTGGCAGGCTGCCTATGCCGAGATGCTGTTTGTCGATACGCTCTGGCCCGACTTTACGCCCGAGCACCTGCAGCTTGCGCTAGAGGATTTTGCCAATCGGGAGAGACGTTTTGGAGGTCGTTGAGACACAGGCTGCAAAGGCGAATTCGGATCTGCCGGTGCGTTTTGCATCCGCTCTTGTGATGCTGGCGATTGTTGGCGTGGCGATCTGGTATAACGACCCCCTTCTCACCTGGCTCATCGCGCTCGTCGCAATCGTCTGCCTCGTTGAATTCGTGATGTTGATGGTGAAGGCCACCACGAACATCCCGTTCCGGCTCGCCGGAATCCTCGTCGGTGCTGTCTATATTCTACTCGCGGGGGCGGTACTGGCCGGGCTCCCGCTACTGTTTTTCGGGGCAGCGGTCGGGGTCGTGATCTTCACCGACGTGTTTGCCTATTTCTTTGGCCGGACGATTGGAGGCCCGAAGATTGCACCTTCGATAAGTCCTTCAAAGACATGGGCCGGCCTGTTGGGGGGAATGCTCGGCGCGGCCCTGTTCATGGTCGTGCTGGGCGTGGTCTATTATTTCATTGCCGGACTCGGCACAGTGTCTGAGATCCTTGCTGACAACACTGTCGAATTTTCCACCATTGCCGCCATCGGGGCTGGTCTTGCCGTAGTCGCGCAGGCGGGCGATTTTTTCGAAAGCTGGCTTAAGCGGCGCGCGGGGGTCAAGGATTCCTCGCGGCTGATCCCTGGTCACGGGGGCATTTTCGACCGAATTGACGGCCTGCTGCCGGTGGCGCTCGTCATCGGTATCCTAACCCGGTTCTTCGGCGTAATGTGACGCAATGCGATCGATTACTCTCCTTGGCGCGACAGGTTCAGTGGGAACCTCGACACTCGACCTGTTGCGGCAGGATCGGTCTGCGTGGCGGGTCGAGGCGCTGACGGCTAATTCGAGCGTTATTGAACTCGCGGCGCTGGCGCGTGAATTTGATGCACGCATTGCTGTGGTGGCCGATGAAAGCTGCCTGCCCGCCCTCCGCGATGCGCTGTCCGGTACCTCGATCGAGGCTGCTGCGGGCCCGCGGGCCCTGAATGAGGCGGCGGCGCGGCCAGTGGACATCACGGTTGCGGCAATCGTCGGTTGTGCCGGGCTTGGCCCGGTGATGGCCGCGATCGAGCAGGGTGGTACGATAGCGCTCGCGAACAAGGAGGCGCTTGTCTCCGCAGGTGAAGTGATGACGGCCGCGGTGGCGAAACATGGCGCGACCCTGTTGCCGGTCGATAGCGAGCACAACGCGATCTTCCAGTGCCTGGCAGGCAACGCCATCGAAGATGTGCGCTGGATCACCCTGACTGCCAGTGGTGGCCCCTTGCGGGGGTTTTCGGTTGCAGAACTGGCAAGGGTCACCCCGGCGCAAGCGGTGGCACATCCCAATTGGTCGATGGGCGCGAAGATCAGCGTCGATAGTGCGACGATGATGAATAAAGGGCTCGAGTTTATCGAGGCCCATCACCTGTTCCCCGTCGGGCTCGACCGCATCCGGATTGTCGTTCACCCGCAATCTGTGATCCATTCGATGGTCGAATATCGCGACGGTTCGACATTGGCGCAGCTTGGACCATCCGACATGAAGGTTCCGATTGCCTCATGCCTTGCCTGGCCGCGCCGGATGGATACGCCGTGCGATCCGCTCGACCTCGTGGCGCATGGCGAATTGACCTTCTTTGCGCCCGACGAGCAGCGGTTCCCGGCTACGCGGCTGGCGCGCGAGGCGGCGCATGCGGGCGGGGCAGCTCCTGCGGTGCTCAACGCCGCCAACGAGATTGCCGTTGCCGCGTTTCTGGACGGTCAGATACCATTCACTCGCATTGCTGTATCGGTCGAGGAAATCCTGAACGAAACCGCTATCGCGCAGGCGCCGACCTCGCTCAATGAGGTCCAGGCGCTCGACGGCGAAGCGCGGGCGCGCACCAGCGCCCTGCTGGAGAGTGCCTGAATGATCGAATCACCGCCATTCTGGATGTATGCGCTGGGCTTCCTGCTTTTGCTGGGTCCGCTCATTACCCTGCACGAGCTGGGCCACTATCTGGTCGGGCGCTGGTGTGGCGTGCGGGCAGAAGCATTCTCGATCGGTTTCGGCAAGGAATTGGTCGGCTGGACCGATAGGGAAGGCACCCGGTGGAAAATATCGATCCTGCCGCTCGGAGGGTATGTCCAGTTCAAGGGTGACATGAACCCTGCCAGTGTGCCCGACGGCGATGCTATTGCCAACGCCAGCGCGGAAGAAACTCTTGGCAGTTTCCATCATGCCTCGCTCGGTAAGCGGGCGCTGATCGTGCTCGCGGGACCGGTTGCCAATATCCTCGTCACCCTGGCAATTTTTATCGGTTTCTTCTCGATCCTCGGGAATCCGGTTCAGTCTGATCCGGTCGGCTCAATCGAAGTCGGTGAATTCGCAGAAGAATCGGTGGCGCAGGAAGCCGGCTTGTCGGTAGGCGACCAGATTGTTGCCGTGGACGACACCCAGATCGACAGTTTCGATACGCTGGTCCAGAATATCGTGCTGTTCCCCGGCCGGGAGGTTACCCTGACGGTTTTGCGGGATGGCAAAGAGCTGGAATTTCCGCTCACAATCCGTGCGGTCAAGGAAACCGACCAGTTCGGCAACGAAGGCACAGTCGGCCGCATTGGTGTGGCCCCCGCGACAGTCGGTTATGATTTTAAGGATGTCGGCATCGGCGAAGCGATAGCGCTCTCATTTGACCGCACCTGGTTCATTGCCGAGACCATGGCCATCGGCATCAAGCAGATCGTGACCGGTGAACGGTCGATCGAGGAACTGGGGGGACCGGTCAAAATTGCCAAATATTCGGGCGAGCGGCTCAGCCTCGGGACAATATCATTTATCGATTTCGCCGCGCTCATTTCGCTTAACTTGGCATTCATCAATCTCCTGCCAATCCCCGGCCTCGACGGTGGGCACCTGGCTTTCTACGCGGCAGAAGCCGTTCGCAGGAAACCGGTTGGTCCCCGTGGAATGGAGCTGGCGTATCGTACTGGCATGGCGCTCGTTATCATGCTGATGCTGTTCGTCACTTTCAACGACCTGGCCTCGCTGTCGCTATTCGGGTGATTGCGGTGGACAGGAAGGCACCAGAGGGTTGTAAGGACACTCTCCTGCTTGATTGGGGGCGACGCATCGGGCAATGGGCGGCGGATCATTCGATCCGGCAGCCGTGCGTCATTGAGCAGGCGAGGATCCGGGCCGGAACACAAACTGGACGGGACACATTTTCGTAATGACTGGAACCGACATGGGCTCGACCCCTGTTTCTCGCTTTTCTCCGCGCCCTCACAAGCATCTTGCGCTCGCCTTATTGTCGGGCACCATCCTTGCGGGTGTGCCAGTCTCGGCCCTTGCCCAGGAAACTGCGGCGCCTGCGCAGCCGACGTCTGCACAGGAGCCGACTCCGGCACCGTCACCTCAGCGCGAAATCATCCAGACGATTGCCGTTCAAGGTGCTCAGCGCCTCGAGCCGGGCACGATCCTCACCTACATCCAGCTCCGTCCGGGCCAGGAATATACCCAGGTCGCCGCTGACCAGGCGCTCAAGGACCTGTATCAGACCGAATTGTTTGCCGAAGCCAGCGTGCGCAATCAGAACGGCAACGTCATCATCGAGGTGACGGAAAATCCCGTCATCAACCGTATTATCCTGGAAGGGAACAAGCGGCTCAAGGACGAGAAAATCGTCCCCGAGATCAAGCTCGCGCCGCGTCAGATTTTCACCCGCTCGAAAGTTCGTGCCGACGTCGCGCGCATTATCGAGCTGTACAAGCGGCAGGGCCGCTTTGCTGCCACGGTCGAACCCAAGACCGTCCAGCTCAGCCAGAACCGGGTCGATCTGGTCTTCGAAATCAGTGAAGGCCCGAAGTCCAAGGTCCGTCAGATCAACGTTATCGGCAACGAGGTGTTCGATGATGGCGACCTGAAGAGTGAGATGATCACCAAGGAATCGCGGCTGGTCAATTTCTTCAGCGGCAATACCAGCTACGACCCCGACCGGCTCGCCTTCGACCAGCAGAAGCTGCGCGAATTCTACCTCACCGAAGGCTATGTCGATTTCCGCGTCGTCTCGGCAGTGGCCGAGTTGACCCCCGACAAGCGTGACTTCATCATCACCTATGTCGTCGAGGAAGGCGAACGCTACAAGTTCGGCGAAGTGAAGGTTGATTCCAACCTCCGCGACTTCGATAGTGCGACCATGACCAGCCAGCTCACGATCGAGCCGGGCGCATGGTACAATGCACAGACCATCGAAGACATTACCGAGCAGCTGACCGAGCTCGCCGGCACCTTCGGTTATGCCTTCGCCGAGGTGCGCCCGCGCTTCCAGCGCAACAAGGACGAGCGCACGATGGACGTGACGCTTGCCATCAGCGAGGCGCCGCGAGTCTATGTCGAACGGATAGACGTCAACGGTAACACACTCACTCAGGACAAGGTCATCCGCCGTGAGTTCCGCATCGCGGAAGGCGACGCCTTCAACTCGCTCGGGGTCAAGCGTTCGACCAACCGCATCAACTCGCTCGGCTTCTTCCAGGAACAGTTCGAGATCGAGCAGAAGGAAACCGGCGATCCCGACCGCATCATCCTCGAAGCCAATGTCGAGGAACAGCCGACCGGCGAATTGCAGCTGTCGGCTGGCTTCTCTTCGATCGAGAGTTTCTTGCTCGCGGCATCGATCCGCCAGCGAAACTTTCGCGGTCGAGGCCAGACGGTTGGTGCCAGCGTGCAATGGTCGCGCTATTCGCGCTCGGTCAACCTGAGCTTTTCCGAGCCGTATCTGTTCGACCGTAATGTGTCGGCGAGTGCCAATATTTACCGACGCGACCTGAGCAGCTTCAATTTCGTCGGCAGCAATCGCAACACGACCTTCGAACAGACCACTACGGGCGGTTCGCTCAGCCTCGGCGTGCCGCTGTCCGAATATGTCTCCCTGATTGGCCGGTACACGCTCAATTTCGACGAGATTTCGCTCGACGAGAACACCTTCTTTGCCGACTTCGATGGTGACGGAATCCGCACCTGCGAACCGCTTCTGGCCGGACGTTTCCTGTGTGACGTAATCGGCGACCGGACGAGTTCAATCCTCGGCACCACGCTGGTCTACGATACGCTCAACAGCCGGTTCCGCCCGACCCGCGGCGAACAGGCGACCCTCAATCTCGACTTCGCCGGTCTCGGTGGCAGTGTGAAGTATCTCAAGGCGCGCGCCAGTGCCCGCAAGTTCTGGCGTGTGATGGGTGATTTCGTGTTCTCGCTCTCGGGCGAGGGTGGCTACATCCATGGGCTTGAAGATCGCAGTAACCAGCCTGGCGTGGACAATGTCCGTCTGACCGACCGGTTCTTCCTCGGCGAACCGCAGATCCGCGGTTTCGATATCCGCGGTGTCGGCCCGCGCGTGCTGCGTCAGCCGATCATCGATGATGGCACCGGTAACCCGCTCGTCGTCGCCGATCGCAACCGCATCGGGGACGATGCCATTGGCGGCAATGCCTATTATCTCGGCCGCGCCGAGCTCGAAATTCCGCTCGGTAGCGGAGCTGCCGACCTTGGGCTTCGTCCGTCGATCTTCGTCGACGTCGGCGCACTGTTTAATGTTACCGAACCGGTGTTGCAGAACAGCCCGTTCCCCGACGGACTGGAGTTCCAAATCCGCGATGCGCAGGGCAACCTGCTGTACGTGACGCCAGCCGGCTTGCCGACGACGGACGCTATCGATTCCACCACGGGAACCCCCAACTCGCCTCTCAACCAGAGCATTGACCCGTTCCAGGAAGTGTTCCTGGGCGATTCGCCGAGCCCGCGTGTCTCGGCCGGTATCGGGGTCAATTGGAATTCGCCTTTCGGTCCTTTCCGGATCGACTTCGCCTATGCGCTCAAGAAGCAGCCGGGCGATGACACCAAACTTTTCAGCTTCAATGTAGGAACCCAGTTCTGATGAAATCTTTTGTAAAAATCTCCCTCGCTGCATCGCTTGCCGCCGCCGGTATGGTGGCAGCTGCTACTCCTGCTCAAGCGCAGGTAAACGGCATCGCTACCAGCAGCCCCGAAGGCGTGGTCTACAACGCTCAGGCACGGGTCGAGGCCTATCGCCAGATCGACACCACCTATGCCGGCCAGCTGCAGCAGATCGCAACGCTCCGCCAGGAAGCGCGCACGCTTTCCCAGGGTCTCGACACCAATGGTGACGGCAATGTTTCGCAGGCCGAAGCTGATGCCCAGGCCAGTGTCGTGCAGCAGATCCAGCAGAAGCAAAGCCAGATCGAGGGCATCGAGAACCCGATCGCCCTGGCTCAGCTCTACGTTATCGAGCAGCTGCTGGAGCGCTACAATGCGGCCCAGACCCAGGTTATCCAGCAAAAGGGCATCAAGCTGATGCTGGTACCGGACGTGTTCCAGTACGGAGCCGAGCAGGCCGACGTATCGGCAGATATCGCGGCTGCCCTCAATGCAGCGGTGCCGACGGTCAACAGCACTCCGCCCGCGAACTTCCGTCCGCGTCGCGAAACAATCCAGGTGCATCAGACGATCAACCAGTTGCGCCTGATGGCCGCACAGCAGGCAGCTGCGCAGCAGGCCAACCAGCAGCCTGCTCAGCAACAACCGAGCGGTCGCTAAACCAAAGGTCGGACAGGAGAAGGGGACATGAGCGAGCAGGTCGATTACGACATCCACCGGGTGCTGAAGGCCCTCCCGCATCGCTATCCGATGCTCCTAGTTGACCGGGTCCGCTCAATCGAGCTGGGCGAACGGATCCACGCGGTAAAGGGCGTGACGATGAACGAGGAGTTTTTCCAGGGTCATTTTCCTGGTGCACCGATCATGCCCGGTGTGATGCAGATCGAGGCGATGGCGCAGGCTGCGGCGATCCTCGGTATCGAAACGCTCGAACTGGCCGGGACCGGCAAGCTTGTCTTCTTTATGGGGATCGAGGGTGCCAAGTTCCGCAAGCCAGTGACACCGGGCTGCCTGCTCGACCTGGAGGTTGAGTTTACGCAAAAGCGCAGCCGGGTGTATAAGTTTGCAGGCAAGGCCAGTGTTGAAGGCACGGTTCACAGCGAAGCCGAGTTCACGGCCATGATCGCAGACCCGCCAGCGAACTGACGCAACACTTGCCAAATCTCGCGCGTGCCCTTATTGGCGCGCCCTTGCCGAAACACAGCAGGTCCGGTCGGAACCGGACACAAGCTTGAAGGACACAGACCATGAAGGCCGAAGGGCACCCCGACTATCACATGATCACGGTCAAGATGACCGATGGTACAGAGTTTCAGACCCGTTCGACCTGGGGCAAGGAAGGGGAAACCCTCGCGCTCGAGATCGATCCGACCAGCCACCCGGCCTGGACCGGCGGCAAACAGCAGCTTCAGGAAGGTGGCCGTGTCGCCGCTTTCAACAAGCGCTTCGGTGGGCTCAGCCTCAAGAAATAAGCGAAATCAACGCTTTGCAGCCTCGTGCTGCGAGGGAAGGGCGGTCCGACGGGGCCGCCCTTTTCTTTTTAGGCACATTTGATGCAGCGTGTCGCAATCGGGCGCGCTTCCAGCCTTTCCTTCGCTATCGGCTCGCCGCATTTTGCGCAGATACCGTAGGTCCCGTTGACGATGCGTGCGAGCGCGTAGCGCACCTGCTGGATTTCCTCGCGCAGAACATTGTCCACGCCTTCCAGCGCCTGGTCATCAGCCAGATCGATAGCCTGTTCACTCGAATCCGCTTCAAGTGGGTGGCGCAGATCGTCTTCCAGCACTTCGGCGCGATCGAGCAGATCGACCAGACGCGCTTTCAACTGGCTCTCGATTTCGGCGAAATCAGTCATTCCCATCCCCACGGCCGTTCACGATACCACTTGGTTATCACATATTTGATGCCTTGGCGCACCTTCATCCCGTGATGGATGGTGTTGACGTTTCCGGCGAGGTCGGGATTACGGTTGTTCCAACACAAGAGCTTGCCGGTCTCTGGCCGGACGTTTTTCTTGATCGCCTTGAACCGGGTGGAACCGCCAGCCTCCACATGGTTGAGGTAAATCATGAAGGTCCATGTGCGCTGGCCCGAGACCGAACAGTATTTCTCCCAGTCCTGCCCGCCGGGATCGAACCAGTCGACATGCGGTTTGAATTCCTGGCCAACATCGTAGCGCTGGCCTTGGACCGGCTCGCCATATGCAGGGTCGATACCGTTCAGTTCTTCCAGCAGCGTCTCTAATCGTCGCACTGACTGCTCTTCGGGCTCCAGATCGCATGTCTCGCTGGTACGAAAATAGTGGTCGCCATTGTGGTCGGCGAGGGTGGAAGGCCGACGATTGGCTTCAATTAGGGCAATGAGCTCCCCACATACATCAGGTTCCAGAAACGCCTTGCGCTGGAAAATTTCGAGCTTGTCGTACGGCAGACGCTGGACGCCTCCATAGGAGCATAATCTCTCGGCGCTGGATTCGCCCGGTCTCAACATCCGACAATTGTCTAGCGCCGCCACCATGCGCTGCAAGGGTAGTGTAACAATCTTGCGTGACTGGCCTTTTTACGCACTTTTCGCTTCACATGGAGGGTCGCTTGTGCAACAGGCTCGCGCCCTCGTTGACGTGCCCTTGACGGATGCGTTGATGAAGGTAACAGCCCCGCTTCACACGGCACTTCGGGGCTTGTGGCGATCGTAGCTCAGTTGGTTAGAGCGCCGGTTTGTGGTACCGGAGGTCGGGGGTTCGAGACCCCTCGATCGCCCCACTTTTCCCCGAAATGCGGAAGTATTCCACCCCGGACAGGGACAGGGGACAATGAACGCAATGACGGCATTCTGGACCGAGGCGGACTATGACGATCACGAGCTGGTGCAGCTTGTGCGCGATCCCAAGTCCGGCCTGACGGCAATCATCGCGATCCATTCGACCCATCTCGGACCGGGCGCCGGCGGCACACGCTTCTGGCATTATCCCGATCCTCTAGCCGCCATGAGCGATGCGCTGCGGCTGAGCCGGGGCATGAGCTACAAGAACGCCATGGCTGGCTTGCCCATGGGTGGCGGCAAGGCTGTGATCCTGGCCGACCAGAACCTGACGAAGACTCCGGCGCTGCTCGAAGCCTTCGGCGATGCGGTCGAGGCGCTGGGTGGCAAGTATGTCACCGCCGAGGATGTCGGTATCTCGGAAGCGGACATGGTCGCCGTATCGCAGCGCACCAGTTTTGTTTCGGGCCTTCCTGTCAAAGGCGAAGGTTCTGCCGGGGGCGATCCCGGCCCCTTCACGGCAATGGGTATCTACCATGGCATCAAGGCGGCCGTGCGACACAAGCTCGGCAAGGACGATGTGAAAGGCATTCATGTCGCTATCCAGGGCACCGGTAGCGTCGGCGGCGGCGTTGCTCGGTTGCTGGCCAAGGACGGTGCCAAGCTGACCGTTTCCGACATCAACGAAGATCGCGCTGCGGCTCTTGCGAGCGAACTGGGCGGCCATTCGGTTGCACCCGATGCCATTATGAGCACGGCCTGCGATGTATTCAGCCCCAATGCCTTGGGCGCAATTCTCGATGACGAGGGTATCGCCCGGCTCGACTGCGCAATCGTTGCCGGCGGCGCCAACAACCAGTTCGCCCGCGCGCGCCACGGTGCCGTGCTGGCCGAACGTGAAATTCTTTATGCTCCGGACTATGTTATCAATGCCGGCGGCATCATCAGCGTCGCGCAAGAGTATCTCGATCGGCAGCAGGGTAGTGTCGGCGGCATCAACGAGGTTCGCAAGCGTATCGCGCAGATACCCGAACGCCTCGTTCAGATCTGGCAGGAAAGTGACGAAACCGGCGTTCCCGCCGATGTCGTTGCCGACCGTCTCGCGCAGAAACTGATCGGCCGCTGATACCGCCACTGGTCCCGCTTGCAGGGGGGATGCGGGGCGGGTAAGAGCAGTCAAGGTCTCCCCGATGCATGGTTTTGCCAATCCTCGTAGATTTCTGTCACTGGCACGGTGGCTGACGCCGCTGCTGCTGGCAGGTGGCCTGCTGATCACGTCCGCTGCCTTGTGGTGGGGCTTGACGCAGGTGCCGCCAGACCGGCTGATGGGCGAGACGGTGCGGATCCTGTTTATCCATGTGCCGGCCGCCTGGCTGGGTATGGCCGGGTGGAGCGCGATTGCCATCGCCAGCCTTGTCCACCTCGTCTGGCGTCACCCACTTGCTGCCATTGCCGCACGCGCCGCGGCCGCTCCGGGTATGTTTTTCACTGCCATATGCCTTGCCACCGGATCGATCTGGGGCAGGCCCGCCTGGGGCAAATGGTGGGTTTGGGACGGACGGCTGACCAGTATGCTGGTGCTGCTGTTCCTCTACGTGGCCTATATCGCACTGGCGCAAGCAACCGAGCGCGAGGGCGCATCATCGCGCATTCCAGCAATATTCGGACTGATTGGTGTCATAAACATCCCCATTATCAATCGCAGCGTGGTGTGGTGGAATTCGCTACACCAGCCGCCTTCGATTACACTTGGCAAAAGCGCAATCGCGCCCGAATTCATGTGGCCGCTGATGGTCGCCACCTTGGGTTTTTCGCTTATCTTCGGCGGCATCGTTCTGGCCCGGATGCGCGCGATCCTGGCCGATATCCAGGCCGATGGACGCTTGCGCCGCCGGGCGATGGAGACGGCCTGATGCGCGAAGCGCTCGACCAATGGGACTTCGTAATCGGAGCTTATGCTGTCGGCATAGTCGGCACTCTGGCAGTCATCGCCTGGAGTTGGTGGAGCATGTCGCGCGCTGAAGCCCGGCGTGAACGAGCGCGCCGCAAATGATCCGGCTCAAGCCCAAGGACCAGCGACTGGTCCTCGCCGTAGTAGCGCTGGCGGCGCTGATCGGGGCTGGGCTTCTGGCCGCCTGGGCGCTGCGTAATACCGCCAGCCTTTTCTACGTGCCCAGCGAGATCGTCAGCGAACGCCCTGGACCGGATCGCTCTGTGCGGCTCGGGGGTATGGTGGAGGACGGCTCGCTGCGCACGTTGGAAGACGGCATCACGGTCGCCTTCGTTGTAGCTGATGGCAAGGCACGGGTGCCGGTCCTGTTCAAGGGATTGCTACCCGACCTCTTCGTCGAAGGATCGGGGGTCGTCGCCGAGGGGCGTTACGGGAAGGATGGCACATTCAAGGCCGAAGAACTGCTCGCAAAGCATGACGAGAATTACGTCCCGCGCGAGTTGCAGGACATGCAGCAACACAAGGCTCCTCCATCACTGCAGGAAACCAGCACGCAGTGATCGCCGAGCTCGGTCTTGCAGCGCTGTGGATGGCGGCAGCTCTCAGCTTCGCGCAGATGGTGTGCGGATCGCTCGCCCTGCGTAACGGTGGCGAGGCGATCGCTGGGCTGACCCGCCCTGCAGCCATGCTGCAGGGATTGTTGCTGTCGATCGCCTTTGCCAGCCTGCTTTGGCTGTTTGCCATCACCGATCTTTCGGTCAAGCTGGTCGCCAGCCATTCGCATGTCGACAAGCCGATCCTGTTCAAACTGACCGGAACCTGGGGCAACCACGAAGGCTCGATGCTTCTTTGGGTAACGGTGATGGCCCTTGCTGGTGCGGCGATTGCGTGGCTTGAAGCCCGCCTGCCCGAGCGCACTTTGCAGGCGACACTGGCGGCGCAGGGATTCGTGGCGTTGGGCTTTTTTGCCTTCCTTTTGTTCAGTTCCAATCCGTTCGAACGGCTGCCGGTGCCGGCGGCGAACGGCATGGGCCTCAACCCGTTGTTGCAGGATATCGGCCTCGCCTTTCACCCACCCACTCTCTACGTCGGCTATGTTGGTCTGTCGGTCGCTTTCAGTTTCGTCGTCGGCGCTCTGGTAACTCGGCAAGTAACCCCAGATTTCGCGCGAGCGATGCGCCCCTGGGTGCTCGGAGCATGGGTATTCCTGACACTAGGCATCGCGGCAGGCTCCTACTGGGCTTATTAT
>SHLU01000035.1 GCA_004282995.1 Sphingomonadaceae bacterium | reverse complement strand
GCAGAGGGAGCGGTCGTCTGGCGGGAAGGCGATGCGGCCGGGATCGACTTCGATTTACCAGCGGACGTGTTCGACTGGATGCCCGGCGGCGGCGCCCCGCAAGCCAGGGTAGACCAGCTTGTCGACGCGCTCCGGCAGGGCTGCGACGGGAAAATGGTGGAGGCTTGGGACCGGCAAGATCCCGTCATCGAGTACGCCCACCTCGCTCGCCTGGCAGATTCGCTGGACGAACTCGCCGACCTTCTCAGTACCGAGCCGGCTATGGTTACAAAACATGGCGAGAAGCTGCAGGTACTGGACGTTGCGGCGCAGAAATTGCGCAAGATCGCCGCGCGTTAGCTGCTCTGTATTCCGACCGAACTGCCCGGTACCGAGATCGGTGCTTTATTCCTTCGCCATGACTGCTTAGGCAAAGATCATGGAAGGCACGGGCAAGTGGCGGTTCGCGATTGATCGCGGCGGGACGTTTACCGATATCGTCGCGGTTACGCCAGGTGGCGCGCTGGTCACCGACAAGCTCCTGTCGGAAAATCCGGGCCGATACCAGGATGCGGCGAGCGAAGCCGTTACGCGGCTGATGAAGCAATATGGCGAGGGCCCTATTGCCGAACTGCGTATAGGAACAACGGTCGCCACGAATGCCCTGCTGGAACGCAAGGGTGAGCGTCTGGCATTGGCGATCAGCCAGGGGTTTGGCGATGCCCTGCGGATCGGCTCGCAAGCGCGGCCCGAAATCTTTGCCCGTCACATCATCCTTCCGGCACAGCTGGCATCACGCGTCGTCGAGATAAAGGAACGCGTCGCGGTCGACGGGTCGGTGATCACGTCGCTCGACGAGGCGCACGCGCACGCGAGTTTCTCTCAATTGCGCGAAGACGGGTTCGATGCTGTCGCCATCGTACTGATTCATGGCTGGCAACATTGCGCGCACGAGCAGCGCCTTGCCGCCATCGCCCGCGAACTGGGCTTTGCACAAATCAGTGTCAGCCACGAGGTTGCGCCCCTGATCCGGCTGGTCCCACGTGGCGATACTACCGTGGTTGATGGCTACCTCTCGCCAGTCTTGGCCCGCTATGTCGCCGGGCTGGAGGACAATTTGCCGCCGCACGGGCAATTGTTCTTCATGCAGTCGAACGGGGGTTTGGCAAGGGCAGGGGCATTCCGCGGGAAGGACGCGATATTGTCCGGGCCGGCTGGCGGCGTCGTTGGCATGGTCACGGCCAGCGAGCCTTTGGGCCATCACCGTCTGATCGGGTTCGATATGGGCGGGACCAGCACCGATGTCGCGCACTATGCGGGCGAATACGAGCTGACCGGGGAGAGCGTGGTAGCTGGCGTCCGGGTGGCGGCCCCGATGATGCAGATCCATACGGTGGCTGCAGGCGGTGGATCGATCTGCCGGTTCGATGGAACGCGTTTCCGGGCCGGGCCAGAGAGCGCAGGGGCCGATCCGGGCCCCGCCTGCTATCGCAAGGGTGGCCCACTGACGGTAACCGACTGCAACCTGTTTCTCGGACGGATCGATCCGGCGCTATTTCCGGCGGTGTTTGGACCCAATGGCGACCAGCCGCTCGATCCGGCAGCGAGCAGGAGCCGGTTGGCCGAAGTGGGGGCAAGCCTCAACCAGCCGATGACGCTGGAGGACATCGCTGAAGGATTCCTCGCAATTGCGGTCGACAACATGGCCAATGCCATCCGCAAGATCAGTGTGGCGCGAGGGCACGATGTCACCCGGTATGCGCTCGCTTGCTTTGGCGGAGCGGGCGGACAGCATGCTTGCCGGGTGGCCGACGAATTGGGGATCTGCACCGTTCTGGTACACCCGCTGGCGGGTATGCTGTCGGCCTATGGGATCGGCATTGCGCCAGTGAAGGCGGTGCGGGAGCAAAGCGTGGTGCGGCCGTTGGGAGAGGACTACGCACAAGTCCTCGACGTACTCGAGACACAGGCTCTCGAAGTGATGGCAGAGCACGACCTCGACGAGAAGAAGGTCGAATTGGCGAGGCGCGCCAGATTGCGCTTCGCCGGGAGTGACAGCACGCTCATGCTCGACCTCACCGGAGATGCCGATCTGGCAGAGCGTTTTCGCGCCGAGCATCGTCAGCGTTTCGGTTATTCCGATGCCGAAGGACAAATCATCGTCGAATCGCTGAGCGTCGAGGCGAGCGGGATGCCGGGCGCGTTCGATGCGAAGGCGCTCGAGCTCGTCGACGATTCCGTCGCAGGGTCAGGTGAATGGCCGGTCTATCGACGCGGTCGGTTGAGCGCAGGCGGAGTTGTCTCCGGCCCGGCCCTGGTGGTGGATCCCGGTTCCACAACTGTCATCGAGCCTGGCTGGACTGCATCACTGGCCACAGATGGCAGCCTCGTCCTTACCCGAACCGAGCCGGTCGATCGGGGCCGCGCAGAAGGAACCGAGGTCGACCCGGTAAGACTGGAGATCTTCAACAACCTCTTCATGGCTATCGCAGAGGAAATGGGCGTGGTGCTGCAGTCCACCGCGACCTCGGTAAACATCAAGGAAAGGCTCGATTTTTCCTGCGCGCTGTTCGATGCAGAAGGTGCGCTGATCGCCAATGCGCCGCATATCCCCGTGCATCTGGGCAGCATGGGAGACAGCATTCGCCGCATTATCGAGGCCCGCGGACCGGATGCAACCGGCGCAGCTTCCGACGGGCGCGGCATCAGGCGCGGCGATGCCTACGTCCTCAACGATCCCTATCGCGGTGGCACGCACCTGCCCGACATCACGGTCATTGTACCCGTGTTCTACTCGGACCGCGGACGCTGGCCCGACGCCTTTGTCGCTGCGCGCGGACACCATGCCGATATCGGCGGGATCGCGCCCGGTTCTATGCCGCCCGAGAGCGCGACGATCGACGAAGAAGGCGTGCTGCTAGACAACGTCCTGCTGATCGAGGAGGGGCGGTTTCGCGAAGCCGAGGTCCGCGCGGCGCTGGCTGCCGGCGCGTGGCCGGCGCGCAACCCGGACCGCAACCTGTCCGACTTGCGGGCGCAGGTCGCGGCCTGCACACGCGGCGCAGAATTGCTGATGCACGCGGCCCGCGACAATGGCGGGGAGGTGATTGCCGCCTACATGCACCATGTGCTCGCCAATGCCGAAGAAAGCGTTCGCCGCCTTCTGGACCGGCTGCAGGACGGCGCCTTTACCTGCCGGATGGACAATGGCGCGCAGGTTTCTGTTGCCATCCGCATCGACCGCAAGAGTCGTTCCGCCGTGTTCGACTTTACCGGAACGAGCGAGCAGCAACCCAACAATTTCAACGCCCCCCGCTCGATTACTCGGGCGGCATCGCTCTACGTCCTGCGCACGCTGATTGACGACCAGATCCCGATGAACGACGGGTGCCTCCGGCCAGTCAAATTGGTCGTGCCCGAAGGCTCGATGCTCAACCCGGCGCCGCCCGCAGCGGTAGTGGCGGGCAATGTCGAGACTAGCCAGGTCATTACCGATGCACTGTTTGCCGCGACTGGCCAGCTCGCGCCGAGCCAGGGGACGATGAACAATTTCACCTTCGGTAATGAAGACCACCAGTATTATGAGACCATCGCGGGCGGGTCAGGCGCCGGACCTGATCACGACGGTACCAGCGCGGTGCAGACGCATATGACCAACAGTCGTCTGACCGATCCGGAAATTCTTGAAACGCGGCTGCCGGTGCGGCTCGATCGCTTTGCCATCCGGCCCGGTTCTGGCGGGGAGGGGGCGCATCGCGGGGGCGATGGCGTCGAACGCAGGGTCACGTTCCTCGAACCGATGCGCGCCAATATGCTCGCCAACCGCCGTGCCATCGCGCCGAGCGGATTAGCTGGCGGCAGTGATGCTGCGCCGGGGCGCAACTGGGTCGAAAGAACGGACGGATCGCGCGAGGAGTTGACCGCCACCGCATCGGCGCAGATGCAGGCGGGGGACACATTCGTGATCCTGACGCCAGGCGGCGGCGGTTTCGGGGAGGGAAATTCGTGAATTACTGGCCGCTGGTCGGCATCGCCATTGTGGTGGGGGGCTTTGCCCTGCGGTTCAATCCGCTGCTGGTAGTGGTCGCCGCAGCGCTTGCCACCGGCGTGCTGGCCGGGCTCGATCTGGTCGCGGTGATCCAGGCGCTGGGCAGCGCCTTCAATGACAATCGCTATATCTCGGTGACCTGGATCATCCTTCCGGTGATCGGCCTGCTCGAACGCTATGGATTGCAACAGCGTGCACGGGCGGTGATCGAAAGCGTACGTGGGGCGACAATGGGGAAGCTGCTGGTGATCTACCTGCTGTTTCGCCAGATCACTGCTGCCATCGGCATGAAGGATATTGGTGGGCACCCGCAGACCGTCCGCCCGTTGGTCGCACCAATGGCCGAGGCGGCTGCGGAGATGAGCCACGGCGAACTGCCCGAGGATAAGCGGCAGAAGGTTCTCGCCATGGCGGCTGCAACCGACAACGTCGGGCTGTTCTTCGGCGAAGATATCTTCTTCGCAATTGCGTCTATCCTGCTGATCCAGGGGGTTTTCGAAAGTTATGGCTATCCGCTGACCCCCTTGCAGCTTTCGGTTTGGGCCATACCTACAGCGATCTGTGCCTTCATCATCCACGGTTGGCGGATCACCGCTTTCGATCGCAGGCTGGGACGCATTCCGAGAAGGGCGGTGACATGATCACGCTTGAGTGGCTCTATGTCCTTGCCGGGGTCGTTTTTGCCGGATGGGCGTTGCTCAGCGCGTTCGACAGGTCCAACGGCAAACGCTGGGGCAATGCGGCCTTTTGGGTCTTGCTGGCAGTCAGCTTCTTCTTTGGCTCGCAGTTTAGCGCCTTCGGCAATGGAATACTGGTACTGGCTCTTGTGGCGATTGCCGGGCTGGGTGGACTGGGCCGAAGCGATCCCGCTACCACGACGGCGGATGAGCGGTTCAATTTTTCCGCGCTGCTTGGGAATCGGCTCTTCCTGCCCGCGCTGGTGGTACCCATTACCGCAGTCGCCGGAACGCTGCTCTACAATTACACGCCCGCCGGGGAGAGCGGCTTGTTCGAGGAGCGGCGCGAGACGCTGATCCTGTTCGGTTTAGGCGTGATGCTGGCACTGGCGGCGGCGATGGCATGGCTCCGACCTCCGGTATTGGCACCTATGCAGGAAGGCCGGAGGCTGATCGATTCGATCGGCTGGGCCGCGATCCTGCCTCAGATGCTCGCGGCGCTTGGAGCGGTCTTTGCACTTGCCGGGGTAGGAGACGTCATCGGATCGCTCGCCGGCACGATCATTCCCGATGGCAGCGTGCTGGTCGCGGTCGTCGTTTTCGCGACCGGCATGGCGTTGTTCACAATCATCATGGGCAATGCTTTTGCCGCCTTTCCGGTGATGGCGGCAGCAATCGGTATCCCCCTGCTGGTAGAAGGCTATGGCGGCAATCCGGCGGTAATCGGTGCGGTCGGAATGCTGGCTGGGTTTTGCGGCACGCTGCTGACCCCGATGGCGGCCAACTTTAATATCGTCCCTGCTGCCTTGCTCGAACTGAAGGATCAGAACGGCGTCATTCGCCAGCAGGTCGGCACTGCCATTCCGCTGTGGTTTTGCAATGTGGCAATCATCTACGTGGCAGGGTTTCTGCTGTGGAACTGACCCAGGACATCGCCAGCCGCTTTGCGAGGGCCGCGCTTGGCCATGTCTCCCGTGAATATCCCAACAAGCTCGATCACGTGATGGCGGGTGATGCCGACGCGCAAACACCGCGCCAACTGCACCCCTGCTTTTATGGGAGCTACGACTGGCATAGCTGCGTCCATGGCTGGTGGACATTGCTGACATTGCGGCGCCTATATCCCGACATGGCGGAGGCGCATGCGATTGCCGAGCAGGCCGAGAATACCTTCATGCCTGGCAAGCTGAGCGCCGAACTCGCCTATGCGCGCCGCTCAGAATCAAAGGGGTTCGAACGGCCTTATGGGTGGGCCTGGTTGCTTTACCTTCATCACGAAGCCGAACGGCACGATGATGCCGGATGGGGCTGCCGCATGGAGCCGCTGGCACAACATTTCGCGCATGCTTTCAAAGAGTACCTCGCAGTTCTTACCTATCCGATTACCGTCGGCACACACTTCAACACGGCTTTTTCTCTGGTGCTGGCGCGTGAGTGGGCCGCCGAGCGCGACCCCGAACTCCGCGCGGCAATCGACAAATGGAGCTTGGCCCAGTTTGGCGACTGCATTGATTATCGCGGGTGGGAACCGGGCGGAGACGAATTCCTTTCGCCGGCGCTGAGTGTCGCGCAGTTGATGTCCCGGGTGCTGGAGGCTGAGCGATTCGCCGATTGGATCGCCGGATTTTTGCCAAGCACTGGCTGGCTCGCCACGCTCGACCCTGCATTTGTGTCCGACCGCAGCGACGGCAAGATCGCCCATCTCGACGGACTCAACCTGAGCCGGGCATGGGCCTTGCGCGACATTGCCCTGGCTGGCGGAGGCGACAAGGCGCAACTTGATCACCTTGCCGACCGGCACCTCGCCAGCGCCATCGAACATGTTACGGGCGACTATATGGGCGAGCACTGGCTCGCGAGCTTCGCCCTGCTGGCGCTTCTTGCTGCCAGAAATTGAAGCTGCTCGGCGCGATACTGGCGGGCGGGCAGGCTCGACGTTTCGGCAGCGACAAGGCGCATGCGCGTATCGGGGGCGAGCGATTGATCGACATCGTGGCGCGGACCCTTGGCGCGCAATGCGACGGGCTGGTTGTATGCGGACGCGACGAAACCGGCTTTGAATGTATCCCCGATAGTCCGAATCCGGGCCTCGGCCCGCTCGGCGGGTTAAGCGCGGCCTTGCAGCATGCCGAACAAGCTGGCTTCGATGCGGTACTGAGTTGTGGCTGTGACGTTCCGAACCTGCCGTCAGACCTTGCCCTGCAACTCGGTCGCAAGGCGGCTGCCTTTGTCGACACGCAACCGGTAATCGGGCTGTGGCCGGTCGGACTGGCACCTATTTGCCGGACCTTCCTGGGCGATGGCGGACGCGCGCTCTATGCCTTCGCGGAGCGGGTTGGCGCGGTGGGCGTGCAGGTGGAACCTGGCCTGCGAAATATCAACCGGCCCGGCGACCTGCCTGATCAGTAGCAATCGAAAACTTGGGGGCGACAAACCCCGTGCGCTCCTGCTATCTCGCGACTCAACCTGAGAGGAGCGTATTATGGCCAAGGACTATTCAAACCTGATCGACGGAGAGATGACCACCAATGGCGATTGGATGGATGTCGTTAATCCCGCCAATGAGGAGGTGATCGGCCGCGTCCCCGCCTGCGGCAAGGAGGAGCTCGACCGTGCTGTTGCCGCTGCCCGCCGCGCCTTCAAGACCTGGTCCAAGACACCGATTGAAGACCGCCGCGAGGTCATTCAGAAGATCTCCGCCATCATCAAGGACAACGCGGACGAGCTGTTTCGCCTGCTGACCAGCGAACAGGGCAAGCCCCATGCCCAGGCGCAGGGCGAGATCATCGGCGCTTCGATGATGGTCGGCGCACAATCGACGCTCAGTCTCGATGATGTCATCAACGAGGATAGCGAAACGCGTCTCAGCCGCACCCGCCGTGTTCCGGTGGGCGTGGTCGGCGGCATCGTGCCGTGGAATTTCCCGGTCATGATGGCGATGCAGAAGATTGCACCCGCCATGCTGTCGGGCTGCACTATTGTGCTCAAGCCGTCGCCCTTTACCCCGCTTGCCACGCTGCGGATTGCCGAGTTGATCAAGGACGTGGTGCCCGCAGGCGTCGTCAACATCATCACCGGCGAGGACACGCTCGGCCCGCTCATCACCGAGCATCCCGATATCGACAAGATCACCTTCACCGGATCGACCGCCACGGGCAAGAAGATCATGGAAGGGGCCAGCGCCGATCTCAAGCGTATCACGCTCGAACTCGGCGGAAACGACGCCTCGATCGTGCTCCCCGATGCCGATGTCGAGAAGGTGGCCGAACAGCTGTTCTGGTCGAGCTTCTCCAATGCCGGTCAGATCTGCGTTGCCGCCAAGCGCATCTATATCCACGAGGATATCTACGATGATCTGAGCAAGGCGATCGCCGAATATGCCAAGGGCGTGGTCGTCGGTGACGGCGCGCAGCAAGGCACCGGTGTCGGCCCGATCCAGAACAAGAAGCAGTATGAGCGTGTGCTGGAGCTGATCCAGGATGCCAAGGATAGTGGCTACAAGTTTCTGCTCGGCGGCGAGGACGATCCCTCGGGCACGGGCTATTTCGTGCCGCTGACTATTCTCGACAATCCGCCGGAGGATGCGCGCATCGTGGCCGAGGAGCAGTTCGGACCGGTCATGCCGCTGATGAAATTCTCGAGCGAGGAGGAGGTCATCGCGCGGGCAAATAATTCCGAATATGGTTTGGCCGGTGCGGTGTGGACCAAGGACACCGACAAGGGCGTCAGGATCGCCGAACAGCTCGAAACGGGGACGGTGTGGATCAATGAATATCTCCACCTGTCACCCTTCGCACCGTTCGGCGGTCACAAGCAGTCGGGCTTCGGCGCCGAGTATGGTATAGAGGGCTTAAAGGAGTTCACCTATCCGCAGGTTATCACGGTGAAAAAGGACGCCGTGGTCTAGTTCCAGCCGCGATAGAGGACGCGTCAAAGGCGGAAGGCATGCCCTTCCGCCTTTTTCGTATCCGCTCAATCGATATGGATCCCGCGATAGGCACCGCGGAAATAGAGCAGCGGATCATCGAGCGGGTGATAGACCGCGTGCAGGATTCTGCCGATCAGGACAATGTGGTCGCCACCGTCATGCAGGGCTTCGCGGGTGCATTCGAACACCGCCAGCGCGCGGGAGAGGACGGGGAGGCCGTGTTCCGAGGTGCGCCAGTCATCTTCCCCAAATCGTTCGCTGCCTTTGCGGGCGAAGCGTGTCGAGAGCGCTTTGTCCTGGCTTCCCAGGACATTGACCGCGAAACGTTCGGTCTGTTTGAGGACCGCGGTGCTGCCGGCGTCACGGGCCGGACATACCAGCAAAAGCGGCGGCTCGAGGCTGACCGAGGAGAAGCTGTTGACCGTCAAACCGACTGGCGCGCCCTCTGCGGTGCGGGCGGTGACGATTGTCACCCCGGTGGCGAAGCAGCCGAAAGCATCGCGCAGAGAGCGCGTGTCATCGCCATCGCGATAAATCCGGGTCGAGCTCGGTTTGGTCATCGCGCGAGCGTTAGCATGGCCGGCGCACAAGAAAAGGGTCAGTTCCCTCTGCCAACCTGATCCGTCCCGCGGACATTCTCGATCAGCACCGGTTCGAGCGTTTCGCCATGCATGACAGAAATATCGCCCGTGGTCTCGAGCACGACGGCCCGTACTTTCGACATTTCGAGCACATTGGCATCGCGCAGCTTGGCGACAAGGTCGGAGCGGGTCACGCGTTCCTCTTTCATCGCCTGCTCGCAAAACGCGCCCTCGCGCATCAGCAGCACGGGTTCGTTCTGGATCGCCTGTTCAAACGGATCGTGGTCCTTGCGGATGCGCGACACCAGCAATTGTACGAAAAACAGCGCGGCTATCGCCACCATCGATTGCCCATAACCGCTCCATTCCGAAGACTGCGCGGCTCCGGCCAGCAAGGAGCCGGTAGCGATCGTCATCACGAAGTCGAAATTGGTCATTTTCGAAAACGACCGCAGCCCGACAATGCGGACCAGCAACACGACCCAGATAAGCGCTATGGTGGCGAGGACTGTTCCGCGCGCCGCAATGTCGAGCAGGACGTTGTCGAAGAAAATGGCAGGCTCCTATGCGTGTCTTTCCGTTGGTGGTTCGCGCTGGTCGCTCCGTCAGCCCTGTACGACTGCCTGTTCGATCGCACCGAAGATGGAGTGGCCCTGATCGTCGTCCATCCAGATCTTCACAGTGTCGCCCGGTGCCATGAAGCGGGTCTTGGCCTCCCCGTCGGCGATGGTCTCGATCATGCGGATTTCAGCGATGCAGCTATAGCCATGCCCGCCATCGCTGACCGGCTTGCCGGGGCCGCCATTTTCGTCCTGGTTGGAAATCGTGCCCGAGCCGATAATCGCACCGGCACCCAAATTACGGGTCTTGGCCGCATGGGCCACGAGATCGGCGAGGTTGAAGGTTGCATCGACACCAGCATTTGCGCGGCCGAATGGCTGCCCATTGTAGTCGACATTGAGCGGCAGCTGGATGACATTGTCTTTCCACGCATCACCCAATTCGTCGGGGGTCACAGCCACGGGCGAGAAGGCGGTTGCCGGCTTGGACTGGAAGAAGCCAAAGCCTTTGGCCAGTTCGCCGGGGATCAGACCGCGCAGCGACACATCGTTGACCAGCATCAGTAACTTGATGTGGTCGGCCGCTTCCTCCGATGAAACCCCCATGGGCACATCGTCGACCACGGCGGCGATTTCGCCTTCCATGTCGCAACCCCAGGCGGTGTCCTTGAGCGGGATGTCGGCGCGCGGGGGCAGGAAATCGTCGCTGCCGCCCTGATACATCAGGGGATCGTGATAAAAGCTTTCCGGAACCTCCGCGCCGCGTGCCTTGCGCACGAGTTCGACGTGGTTGATGTAGGCCGAGCCATCGGCCCACTGATAAGCTCGGGGGAGGGGGGAATGGGCTTCACGTTCGTGGAATCGCTCGCACGGCACGGTCTGGTGTTCGACATCGCGGTAGAGCGCTTCCAGCTTGGGCGAAACCTCGTCCCAATTGTCGAGCGCGGCCTGCATGGTGGGTGCGATATTGTCGGCCGCGCAATAGCGGGTGATGTCCTTGGATACGACCACGAGTTTGCCGTCGCGGGTGCCGTCGTTGAGGGTGGCGAGCTTCATTTCAGCTGTCCTTGTTTTCGGGATTGTCAGGTTGCGCGTCGGGATGGGCGCGCCGGAATGCGGGGTGATCGAGGCAAGCTGCCTCGATCCGGGTCATGCGCGGATGCGCGGAAAAGTCGAAGGCGAAGCGGCGAGCGTTATACATCTGCGGCATCAGCACGGTTTCGAAGAAGCCTGGCGCATCGAACAGGAAGTCGCCGGTGCCGAGCTGTTCAAGCCGCTTTTCAATGGGGTCGAGCGTACGTGCAAGCCAGTGGCGATACCATTGGTCTACTTCGTCCTGCGATTTGCCATATTCTTCCTTGAGCCACTTGAGCACCGGCAGATTGAGCGGAGCATGTAGCTCGGTGGCGATAGCATAGGCCAATTCGCGAGCGATATAGCGTTGTTGGATATCGGAAGGCAGCAGCGGCTTGTCGGGATAGGCTTCGTCAAGCCATTCGATTATCGCCATAGACTGTGCCTTATCGCCGCTGTCGGTTTCCAGCATTGGCACACTGCCGAAGGCGTTGCGGGTTGTGAAACTCTCGCTCTTCTGCTCGGCTTTCAGCAGGTTCACTGGCACGTTATCGTAGGCCAGCCCCTTGAGTTCTAGCGCACAGCGCAGACGGTAGCTTGTCGAGCTGCGAAAATAGCCGTGAAGCTTCATGAAACCGCAATTCCTCCCCTGGGTTGGATCTCTAACCAAGAACCGCCCACAGTGACAGATGTTCCGTTGCCGGCACCCGCAGATCCTACAGGATGGAGCACATGGAACACTGTCTTGCGGAAAAGATTCTGCAATACTGCGCCGTCCATGACGGAGGGTCTAGTTCGGGTCGAAAGAACGGACATTCCACCGTAATGCCAGCAGTGCGCAATGTAGGACAGCAGGCTTAGAACGCTGCCAGCCCGGTGATGGCGCGGCCGAGGATCAGCGCATGGACATCATGCGTGCCCTCATAGGTGTTTACCGTTTCCAGGTTCACCATGTGACGGATAACCTGGTATTCCTCACTAATGCCATTCCCGCCGTGCATATCACGGGCATGGCGAGCGATTTCCAGAGCCTTGCCGACATTGTTGCGCTTGACGATGCTGATCATCTCCGGCGCGAACGTGCCGTCGTCCATCGTGCGTCCAACGCGTAGCGAACCTTGCAGGCCCAGCGCGATCTCGCTCACCATGTTGGCGAGTTTCAACTGGTACAGCTGCTTGCTCGCCAGCGGAACGCCGAACTGGTGCCGGTCGAGCCCGTACTGGCGCGCCGCGTGAAGGCAGAACTCGGCCGCGCCCATCGCGCCCCAGCTGATGCCGTAACGCGCCCGGTTGAGGCAGGAGAACGGACCCTTTAGCCCCTGGACTTCGGGCAGCAGCGCGTCCTCGCCGACTTCGACCTCGTCCATCACGATCATGCCGGTGGTGCTGGCACGGAGCGAAATCTTGCCTTCGATCTTGGGGGCGGAAAGTCCCTTCATCCCTTTTTCAAGAACGAAGCCGCGAATGCCGCCGCCATGGGCCTCGCTTTTGGCCCAGACAACAAAGACATCGGCGAAGGGGGAATTGGAGATCCAGGTCTTGGAGCCCGACAGGACGTAACTGTCGCCGCGCTTCTTCGCCACGGTCTTCATGCCGCCGGGATCGGAGCCGGCATCGGGTTCGGTCAGGCCGAAGCAGCCGATCAGTTCGCCCGACGCCAGGCCGGGCAGATATTTCGTGCGCTGTTCTTCCGAACCGAAGGCGTGGATCGGGTACATGACCAACGATGACTGGACCGAGGCCATCGAGCGATAGCCGCTGTCGACCCGTTCAATTTCGCGTGCGATCAGGCCGTATGCAACGTAGCCGGCGCCGGCGCCGCCATATTCCTCCGGAATCGTCGCGCCGAGCAATCCGGCCTTGCCCATAAGCGGGAAGAGTTCAGGCGCGTCGACCTCGTTGGAAAACGCCTCGATCACGCGCGGCTGCAGTTCGGACTGCGCGAAACCGTGGGCGGCATCGCGGATCATCCGCTCGTCTTCGGTCAATTGCTCGTCAAGCCGGAACGGATCGTCCCAGGCGAAGGGCGCCATGCCTGCCATGTAAACTCCTAGGTCACGCCCGAACTCGGGCGACGGATGATAATGTCCGTGCTTTTGCAGGAGTGGCGCGCCGCTTCAAGCCCGACGCGTACGCCGGCCATCCCAATCCCGTTTCTGGTTATGCGCTTTCGAGCTTCGCCTTGACGGTATCAAGCATCTTGCTCGGGGGAACCGGCTTCTGCAGGAAGGTTGCGCCGGGAAAACGCTCGGCAATATCTTCGGGCTTGTATAGACCGGAGTGGAAGATGACTTGCACATTTTCAGCGATGAGCTTTTCCGCCAGCGGGAGCACGTTGTCATCACCCAGATGGATGTCGAGAATCGCCACGTCGGGCTTGCGCTTCTGATAGGCGAGCATGGTCGATGAGACGTCGGGCAGGGGACCTTCGACCTCGCAGCCAGCCTCTTTCATGGTCTGGCAGAGATCGTGTCCAATAATGATTTCATCTTCGGCGACGAATACATAAGGCGCGTCCATCGCGTCCTCCCCGAGGTTATGGCATGAACCCGACGAACGGGTCGCAAGCCGAATCGTTCCCCTGTCGGTGGATCAGCGTATCAGAGCCTGCCGAACTTGTCTTGGTAGCCTTGCGTATCGCCACTGGCGAGAAGCTTGGCCTGGCTCACCCAGTCGTCGCGCCGGATTCGCCCTTCGAAGCGACCCAGTTGCGCGTCGATGCGATCGATATCGGCATCGGTCCAGGCGGCGATCTGCGCAAATTGCGTGATACCCTGCTCGTTGAGCAGGGCGGCGAGTTTGGGGCCCACGCCCTTTATCCGGGTCAGGTCATCACCGTCAGAGGCGGTCTTTGTCGCCGCTTCCTGCACCGCGGCGGCGGCTACGGTGCCTGCACCGGCCACGCCCATGGGCGAAGCAGGCGGCATGGCGGCCACGGGCGGGGCATCGATAAGCGCCTGGTTGCGGGCGGCCGGTCCGGTGTCTTCGCCATTGTCTTCGCGGGTTACCGTAGTGCGGCGTGTTCCGACAAAGATAAACCAGGCGATTGCAATGCCCAGCAGCAGGACAATCAGGAACC